>JAZSFD010000015.1:0-55594 GCA_045532035.1 Eubacteriales bacterium
AAACGGCGAAAACCAACTTGAATTTATACAAAAGCTATAGAACTAAAAAAATACAGCACAAAAAGACCAATGAAAAAAATTTAAAGTTACATTGGTCTGCTTTGTTATGCCTTAACTTGTAAAAAAGTTTATGTAGTTTTATGTAAATCATTGACTTAAAACACATTTTGTGGTATGATAAACAAGTAAAGTTGTATTTATATTGCTTACAACAAAATGACAATACCACATAATTGGAATTATGTCATCTTAACATTTTAGTAGTCCCAGTTTTTCAATATGCCTCTTATGCACCTCACCCGTTTCCATCGTATAAATTCTTGTGGTATTCACGCTTGAATGTCCGAGAATATCGGCAAGGCGTACAATGTCTTTCTGAAGCGAATAGTAAGTGCGAGCGAAAAGATGACGAAGATTGTGTGGGAACACCTTATCTTTTGAAACTCCTGCGGATTCGCAGAGCTTTTTCATGTCTGACCAAATATTACTTCTATCAAGCGGTTTGCCTGTTCGGGACACGAACACGGAGCCGCTTGTTATTTTTTGCTCTCTCATATATCGTGTAAGAAGCTTACAAAGAGCTTTCGGCAAGAATACCTGACGCAGTTTGCCCTTGCAGTTGATACTTGCAACTCCTGTATTAACGGCGGCTACCGTTATAAAGCGTAATTCTGACACACGGATACCGGTTGAGCATATAGTCTGCATCAACAGATAAAGTCTCTCATTCTTCTTTGACTTTGCCGCATCAAGAAGTCGTTCATATTCCGCTTTGGTCAGTTCTTTGTCTTTCGAAGCAAATATCTGTTTTTGAATCTTTAAGGATTTAACCTTACAGTCATACCACTCGTTGTAGGTGAAAAAGCTATTGAGGGACGAGAGAACAGAGTTCACACTTGCTGGCTTATAGTTCTCAATAAGATACGCCTTGTATTCGAGGACAGTCTGTTTATCTACACCTCTACCGCAGAGCCAGGCGAGAAAACCACTTATATCACGAATATACTTTTCAAGTGTAGCATCGCTCTTTTCTTCGTTTATCAGATAATTCTTAAAGTTTTTAATAAGTTTTTCGGTGATTTTTTTCATTGTTTGACAACTCCTTTGTTTTGATTTTACAGAATAATCTGTGTATATATTTTACCATATCGCAAAGATCTCATTCTAAAATGAAGTTATGAGTTGTCAATGATTTGCGTTATTATGTCGATTATGTATTATGAATTTAAGTCATACCTAACCTCCGCCTCATAGTAGTTGTCAATAGTTTACGGAGCGTTGAAAAAGCTTGCAGGAAATATTTTTGTTTTTTCTATCCTGAATACAGACAAATAATTATCGCCTCCTTACTAACTCCAATGTTTTGTGTATTCGACTGTAACACCTCGACACCTCAAATTGCACAAGCACATCTTTGCTCTCTTTTTCCTCCAAGACATCGCCGACACTTGTACTCACGTGGAGCATTTTTGCACTGTTTTACCTCTGCGTAGGTGCAACCACAATTCCTGCAAGGAGATATGCCCCGAACCTCAAAATCGCACATATTTTGAGCCGATTTCTCCTCCCTCCGCAGTACCCTCCGACTAACTTGATTTTTTGAAAAATCCCAAGTCCCAAAACCCTTGATATACAAGGCATTTGGGGGTGCTGACACCAGGAGAAATCGACTTTTTTATACAGCTTCAAAAACACACTTCAAAAAAGTGCTTTTCTCCTGGTGTAAAGCTCAAAAATCAAGAGCAAATTTGAATATCAATGATAGTTTTGCTATCACAATTTAAGTTCTTATGTGCCTTCTCAAATGCTCGTAAATTATCCTTTTTGTCGTGCTTGTAAAATCCGTAGAGAAGTACAATATCTCCGTCAGAAAGCGTAAATAAAATCCTTGCCATATTGCCTGATGCCTTTGCTCTAAGCTCATACAGGTGGTTGTATTTACCGATTGAAATGTGCTTTACATACGGCTCGGTCAACGGATTTTTGTCATCCGTGAGATACATAAGCACAAAGCCGATTTTCTTTCTTGTCTTATCGTCGGCTTCATTCAAAAACTCCTTTACTGCATTACTCGCAAATATCTTTCTCATTCTCATCCTCCTTGTCATTAAATGCCGCAAAACTTACGGCACTCTCTAAAGCCTGTCTTGCCATACCGCCCATTTTCTCCGTTATGTGAGTATAATAGCGGAGCGTAAATTCAAGCTTTGAATGTCCTAGCGTTTCCTGCACATATCTCGGACTTATTCCGCTTTCTGCAAGAACTGTGGCGTAGGTGTGCCGCAAATTGTGAAATTTGAACGGTATATCAAGGTCTGCTTTAAGTGTTCGTGACATAAACTTGATACTGTTTGTCGTGAGCATTTCGCCATTGACTTTGACATTTACAAAGTCTGTAATTTCCATCAGTTTTTCCTTGTTTCGCACAAGGCGTTCCGTAACAAAATTTCGCTTGTATCCATCACCGTAAAATGCCTTGTTTTCTTCCTGCTTTGCTTTGAGATTTTTAAGGTAGGCACAAAAGCTGTCGGTGATGTTTACACTTCTGTATGCGTTGGTTGTTTTAAGAGGGCAGAAGCACCACTTTTTGTCCTGGAACAAAAGCTGCTTATGTACCTTAATTTTGCGGTTTTCAAAGTCAATATCACCCCACTGAAGTCCAAAGACCTCACTTTCGCGAAGTCCCGTGTTAAGTGCAATATAAAAAGGCACGATAACATTGGTTCCCTGCAAACGCTGTTCCATTGCACGAAGCTCGTCGGGAGTATATGCTCTTATCTCGCCCTTGTGTCTTGGATCGGGTGGTGGAGTTATTTCGCAGAAAATGTCCTTTTTGAGATACTGCCGTTTGTGTGCGTAACCGAAAAGCACTTTCAAAAACTTATATAGACCCTTTACAAATTCCTCGCTGAGATAGGTTCTTTTCTCATTGAGAAAGTCGTTTATCATATTTGCATTGATTTGGTACATATAAAAGCTGCCGAACCGATCCGCATAATGATTCTTGTAAAGCGACTTATAACGCACGATGGTTGCATAGGCTCTTGTTGCCGGAGCTTCGTTTTCGATAAATTCCGTGTAGACCTCGGTGAAGGTGATTTTCTTGTTCTCCACATAATCGCCCGTGTTGTTGTAGAGGTAGAGAACATCATTGAGAGCTTTTGCGGCTTCCTTTTTAGTTTTGTAGCCACTTCGCTCAATCTGATTTCTTTTGCCGCCTGCCGCACCAAATTCAGCTCTGTACGACCAGGTAGCTCCCTTTTTTCTGATACTTCCTTGCATAAAAATATCCTCCTGAATAATAATTTAAAAATATAGGCAATTTCGGAGCTGAAATTCCCCTCATTTTTCACACCGATTTTATCAAATAAAAATCCCAAATCTTAATTTTTAGGCAAAAAAATTTCCCACGAAACGATTTTTTGACACCCCGAAAACCCTTGTGGCAAGGGCGTTTCGGGAGATTTCGTGGGAAATTATTTTTTTCGGGCGATTTTTCTCTCTTTTCCCACGGATTTCCCACGGGACAGAAAAATACATATAAATAAAAAAGAAACACGACTATCTAAAATCAGATAATCGTGTTTCGTGATTATTCCGAATAAAGCTAAGCTTTATTGCAAAAAGCCTTATTTTAAGCCATTCTCAGAGGATATTTAACTTTATTTTTTCGTATCTAATATTAGTTAAAATATCTCTTAAGGAGACCCTCGAAGCCTTTTCCATGACGAGCTTCGTCGCGAGCCATTTCATGTACGGTGTCGTGGATCGCGTCAAGTCCGTTCTTCTTTGCGCAAGCTGCGAGGTCAAACTTACCCTTGGTTGCGCCGTATTCGCAGTCAACTCTCCACTTGAGGTTATCCTTTGTTGTAGCCTTCATGTTGGGTTCAAGATCTTCGCCGAGAAGTTCAGCAAACTTTGCTGCGTGCTCTGCTTCTTCAAAAGCTGCCTTTTCCCAGTAGAGTCCCACTTCGGGATAGCCTTCACGGTGTGCAATGCGAGCCATGCAGAGGTACATTCCGACTTCTGCACATTCGCCATTGAAGTTTGCCATGAGCTGTTCGAATATGTACTTCTTGTCTTCCTCCGAGATATCGGGGTTGTTCTTTACGGTCTTTGCATATACGCCGTATTCATGTTCAGCAGCAAGAGCAGCGCCCTCTTCCATGATATTGAACTTTTCTGCGGGAACCTTACATACGGGGCACTTTTCGGGAGCAGAATCACCCTCGTGTACATAACCGCAAACCGAGCATACAAACTTTTTCATAACTTTTTCCTCCTGTTGATAAGAAATATTTATTTTATTTTTAATTAACCGCGTCAAGCGGGAGTTAACTTTGAGAATTACATTCGGCGCAATTCCCTTTGAAAATCACCGAACATTCGCTTACACAAGCGCCGCTTTTTTGCTGGGCATCCCCTTTGAGCATCTGCGTGTAATCCGAAAAGATATCAATGATCTTACCGCAGGCGGTACAGATCAGATGGGAATGGGGCGATGTGTCGCCGTCGAAATGATCGCTTCCTGTTCCGACATCCAGCTTCAATATCGTGCCGTCAGACGAAAGCTTTGATAGATTACGATAGACCGTGCCGAGGCTGATATTCGGGATCTGCTCCCTTGCTTTCGCATAGATCCAGTCGGCATCGGGATGACATTTTGTGTTTCTCAAAATCTCAATGAGAAGGTCACGCTGTCGGCTGTGCTTTGTGTTTTGCATTGTTCACCACCCCAATAACGATAATCGTTACTATTATTATATTTATTTTTTTGCATTTGTCAATAGTTTTTTTGAAAAAAATTGAATTATTTTCTTTTTACAGCAAAAATCCTCTCGCAACCCAGTTGCGAGAGGATTTTTTATTCATTCTCAGTATCGTTTTCTGCGTTTTTCAGAAACTCACAAAATTCCTCGATTATCTCCCAGACATCCTTCACACCCTCCCCTGTTTTCGAAGAAAAAGGAATGATTGCAGCATCTGCCGGAATACCGTCATGGGAAAGGATTCCCTGAATACTCTTTTCCCGATTGGTTTTATTGAGTTTATCCGCCTTTGTGGTGATAATGGCAAAGGGAAGCTCGGCATCTACAAGGTATTTCAACATCACATCGTCATCCTTTGTGAGTCCGACCTTCAGATCAACAAGCAGAAGAAACAGAATGTTTGCATCAAGGGTAAAGTATTTATCAATGAACTGCTTCCACTTATCACGCTCATCAAAGGAACGCTTTGCATATCCGTAGCCCGGAAGATCCACAAGATAGACCGTGTCATCAACATCATATGCGTTGACGGTGATGGTCTTGCCGGGCTCGGCGCTGACGCGCGCCAGAGATTTGCGATTGAGAAGCTTATTTATCAGCGAGGATTTTCCCGCATTCGATCTGCCGCACATTGCAATCTGAGGCTTTGTCAGATCAAGCTTTCCGGGAAGCTGAGAGGCATTGCCCGCCGTAAAGAAAAGTTCTGCTTTATTCAGGTTCATCTTGCACCACCTGTTACACTTGATATCTGTTCCGAAAGAGACTCGGATGGAATGTATATTCCCTGCTCCGGAAGCTCCGGATTGTCTTTCTTTTCAAGGGCAATATCAAGTACCTCGTCAATAGTTTTGACGGGAACAAAAAGAATATGCTCCTTAACCTCGGAATCCACCTCTTCAAGGTCGATTATATTATCATGCGGAATGATAACCGTCTTGCAACCATGCTTATATGCTGCCATTGACTTTTCCCGGAGCCCTCCGATGGGAAGAACTCTGCCGTGGAGAGTGATCTCTCCTGTCATTGCCACATCTCCTCTGACGGCAATTCCCGAAAGTTCCGAAACAATCGCCGTGGCACAGGTCACACCTGCCGATGGACCATCCTTCGGGACAGCTCCCTCGGGAAAATGGATGTGAAGATCGTACTTTTTATAAAATTCCTTATCAATTCCGTACTTTTCGTAGTTCTTGCGGACATAAGTCACCGCCGCCTGCGCCGATTCCTTCATGACATCGCCAAGCTTTCCTGTGAGCTCAAGCTTGCCTGTTCCATCGACCGACACGGCTTCTGCCTGCAAAAGCTCTCCGCCGACCTCGGTCCACGCAAGACCGTTTACAACACCTACACGGGCGTCGTTTTTGCTTTCGGGGTCACGGTATTTCTGCTTTCCGAGATATTCGGAAAGATCTGCAGCAGTTACAGCAAAGCTCTTTTTTCCTGTTTCGACGATCTTGCGTGCAACCTTGCGGCAAAGAGCTGCCGCCTCACGCGAAAGGTTACGGACGCCCGATTCCTTTGTATAATGATCGATCATCTCGCAGATTGCATCGTCAGATATCTTAAGCGCGCGCTTTGTTAGACCATGGCGCTTGAGCTCCTTGGGAAGAAGATGATTCTTGAAGATAGCTATCTTTTCACTTCTTGTATAGGACGAAATGGAAATAACCTCCATTCGGTCAATAAGAGGACGGGAAACTGTATCAAGAGTGTTTGCCGTTGCCACAAAAACACATTCGGAAAGATCAAGAGGTATCTCAAGAAAATGATCTCGGAATGCCTTGTTCTGGTCATTGTCAAGCACCTCGAGAAGAGCCGATGACGGGTCGCCGTGGGCATCACTCGTGAGCTTGTCCACCTCATCAAGAAGAATGACAGGATTCATCGTTCCTGCTGTTTTGAGAGCGTTGGCAATACGTCCGGGCATTGAGGCAATATAAGTTTTTCTGTGACCGCGGATATCAGCCTCATCACGCACACCGCCAAGAGAAACTCTGACAAATTTTCTTCCCAAAGCCTTTGCAACCGATGAAACCACCGATGATTTACCGACACCGGGAGGGCCTACAAGGCAGAGAATCTGTCCCGCAAGTCCGGGAGCAAGCTGCTTTACGGCAATAAATTCAAGAATTCTGTCCTTGACCTTATCAAGTCCGTCGTGGTCGGCGTCAAGTATATTCTTTGCCGCCTCAACATCTGCTCTGCCCTTGGAATATGTCGACCACGGGATCTCAAGACATATGTCAAGATAGTTGCGGATGACTGTGCTTTCTGCAGAGCTGTAAGGCATCTTCTCAAGCTTTGAGAGCTCTTTTCTGAGCTTTTCTTCAACAGATTCGGGAAGCTTTGCCTTTGATATCTTCTCGTCATATTCGTCGATATCCGAAAACTCACCGTCTCCCAGTTCATTCTGGATAACCTTCATCTGTTCACGAAGATAGTATTCACGCTGATTTCTGTCGATGCGCTGTTTTACCTTTGCCTGAAGGTCAAGCTCGCTTTCGAGAAAAGCTTTTTCACCTTCCATAATAACAAGAAGCTTTTCAAGTCTCTTAAGAGGATTGATCTCTGCAAGTATCTCCTGTCGAACCGAAAGCTTATAGATCACATTTACAGCGATAAAATCAGCAAGGAAGCCGGGATCCTTAATTGCTTGAATAGCTGCAATTATTTCATTGGAGATCTTGGGAAGATATTTCAGAAATTCCTGGAACTGCTTTATGGCCTCACGGACAAGAAGCTCCCCTCGAAGACCTCCGTTATCAGTAAGCTTTATCGACCTTACAAAGACATCCGCAAAGTCACAATCAGCGCCCTCTTCAACAGAAACTAGTTCAGCACGATTTTTACCCTCGATAAAAACACGCACATGACCGTCGGGAAGATTCATTACCTGCTTCACTTTGGCAGTTATGCCGACAGTGCAAAGCTCATTGTCTGACGAGTCCTCGCTCTTGAAGGAAACAGCAAATATCATGCCGTCGCCATCGAATGCGGCTCTTGCAATATCAATATCAGATTTTTCCGAAAGCTCAAGACTTGTCGGAAGTCCGGGAAAAATTACGACATTTCTCAGCCTGAGCAACGGGAAAATACCTTTTTCGACTTTTTCTATGTATTTTGACATTTTTTCTCTCTTTCTTACTGAATCAGTATATTAAAAAGTGTGACTTATTATTTTCATAAATAATTGTTCTCGGGAAATGTATCCGAGGTATCATGGTATTTGTGCAGAAATCACAAAAGGTGATTAGAATTTACAGCATTTTGCACGAAAATCAAAAAACAAGTATTTTTTCGTCAAAAAGGCTTGCTTTTGTTGGTAAATTATGGTAAAATAACCACATGGAAACAAAATAACATAATGAAAGGCAAGGACATAGATATGGACAACAGAATAAGAGTGGTATTGGCAGACAACGACAAGGACTTCCGCGCGAAGATCAGAAACAGTCTTTCGGCAAGCCGTTTTGAGATCGTAGGTGAAGTAAGCGACGGAGTGTCGGCAGTTGAATGCATCTGCCGCGTAAAGCCGGATTTGGTAATAAGCGAGCTTTGGATGTCAAAGCTTGACGGCATCGCCATCATGAAGGAGGTCTCGAAGATCGCCAACATCAAAAAGCCGAAATTTGTCATAGTAACAGGTCTGAACAATATGGAAATGGTGCGCGACGCAACAGATGCAGGTGCGCTTTACTGTATGATGAAGCCTATTGATTTCGGATATCTGGAAACAAAGCTTGTGTCGATATTCAACGGCTTCAATCGTGACCGCGGAATTAAGGAAAAGGAAGAAAAACGCGAAGATCTTGAAACACAGGTAACAAAGATAATACACCAGATCGGCGTTCCCGCACACATAAAAGGGTATCAGTATCTGCGCACAGCCATCATCATGACCGTCTCCGACAGCGAGATCATCAACTCTGTCACAAAGATACTTTATCCGTCGGTTGCAAAAAGATACGCCACCACCTCATCAAGAGTTGAACGAGCCATCCGTCACGCCATCGAAGTTGCTTGGGACAGAGGCGATCTTGATGTTCTGAATTCCATCTTCGGATACACTGTGCAAAATTCCAGAGGCAAGCCTACAAACTCAGAATTCATCGCTCTCATTGCAGACAATCTCAGACTTCACAACAAACCCGAGCCTCAACAGGAAGAACCTGTTGAAATACCTAAAACTTACACAATGGCACTCGGTATTGTGTAAGCTTTATCAATGAGCTGTGCCGGAAGCACGGCTCATTTTTGAGAGTGTCGCAATGCGCCACTCTTCACTAAGGGGAACGAGTTCCCCCTCGTGTGCTCCCCCGCATGAGGCATTTTCTCCCCGAAAACGCCTCATAAAGGTGTGTTTTTTGGCAACAAAGTCACCAAAAAACACAAAGTTTAATTGTATTTTATGTTGCATAAAGATTTTGCAACAGACTGAAGTGAGCTGTGCCGGAAGCGCGGCTCATTTTTCTTTTTTAAGCCATGTAAGGATATAAAACATCACAGCAGACAAAAGCTGCAGAAGCAGAAAGACCGCACAGCATGCTATCATATTTCCCTCAAGACTGAGAACAAAGCAAAAAAGATTGACAAAATACAGTGAAAAATCAAGCATCCCCCTGTTTCCCGACGCTGTGCTTATGACAATAAGAGCAAGCATCGTGACAAAAAGAAGAATATTGACTAAAGACAATGCAAAAAGCTGTTTTTTTGAAAAAACATATGCAACCACCGACGACACAATGCCTGTCACACAAAAAAGCGCCGACAGCACAAGATCAAGCTTCGGAAAGCCGCAGGAGGGCTCTTGTAAAAGCTGTATCACAGGCATACGAAGCATAAGCGCAAGCATAAGCGCAAGCCATATGCACGACACAAAAATGTCAATATGCTTTTTCATATCTTATTTAACGATCTCTTCAAGCACGCCGTGTACCACAAAGCGCTTATCGGTGACGGTATTTGTGCAGGTGATAAGGGTCACTACCTTACTGTTTTTATCAAGGGAGATACCCGGTTTTGTGAATATCGATTTTGTTTTTATATCCGCAAGGAAGGCTACGAAATCCTCCTCTGAGGCAAACTCGGTCTTGAAGAAGGATTCGGTAGGCTCCGCATCATATGCCGCAAAGGGTATATACACATACAAGCCCTCTGCCGTATACATCTCGATGGAGCTGTTAAGAAACTGATTCTTATCCTTGAAATTCATGATGGTCTGGAACATGGTGCCGTCATTCATGTTATGTCCGTAAACACAGGTATTTTTGTTATTGGAAAGCCTTGTGCTGTTGTTGTAATCGGTGAACACTGCACCCGACACGCTGTATGTTCTGTCAAGTCCGTGACTGAGATAATAATCGTTGTCGCCATGAGGAGAGCGTACGACAGGATAGTCCACTCTTGTGCCTCCGACCTTAATCCACGCGAAAGCCGAGGAATTTACATATTTCAGCGCCTGGAGATTGGGCAGCATTCTTTCGTATTTTTCGTGCATATCATACACTTCGGGTTCGGGAGCCTTATAGATATCACCCTCGTCGGAATAAAGCCTTTCATCGGGGGAAAAGCTTGTGTCCTGTCGGGCATAGCCAAGGGTGGTATAGCCAATAACACCCGAATTGAAAGCCTCTCGAAGCTTTTCGTTCTTGTTCTTTTCAAGGCTCTTGCGTGCAAAATCCGAAACAAGATTTACAGACGATACGACAAGAACGGCAAGGCAAAGCACCATCGCAAGATACCGAAGCACCGAAAGGGTATATTTTTTCTTCTCTTTCTCACCGTTTTTCTTTATATCCTCAGGAGTAAGCGCAGCAAGAATAGCTTCGTTTTCACGACGCGAATCGGAATCGGAGGTGCCAAAAACGATAGAAGGCTTTTTCCGGGCATCAGCTTTTTTTGTATCATTTTCAGGATGTTTTTTCTCTGTATCACTTGACGGCGGCTCGATAGCGCTCCCGCTTTCGGCAAAAACAAGGCCGGCACTCATTTTCCCAACACTTTCAGATTCTTTCGCTTCAGCCTTATCTTCGCTGAAAAGCTCTTTCATACCGATATCCGAAGTATCGGAATCGTTTTTCAGTTCTTCCACAACTATTCGAGAAAAAAGTTCAGTACTTCCGCGGTGTTCTGTTTTATCCAAATCGCTGTCTTTCATCAGTTCGCTCATGGATTCCGCAACAATCTCGGAAGTTTCGACTTCGGGCTTGTCGTTTTTCTCCTCATGCGCAGCAACGCTTTTTTTGACCTGCACATTGTTCTCTGAATGAAAAAAATGAGCTGTCACAAAGCCTTCCTCAGCACTCTCGTCAGGCGAAACGAACACAGAACCGTCATTGATCTTTTTTTCAGAAAACAAAAAATCCATCTTGCTCTTGTCAAAAAAGTGCGGCTTGGTGCTGCCGACGGCAGCTTTTGCCACCGTTTTTTTTGCCGACGCAGACTTTTCTCTCGCCACATCTTTTTTGTTAGCGTTTTTCTTGCTTTTTTTGTTATTTGATGGCATATCAGCCTCTCCTGTCGAAAAAATTAGTCCTTTTTGTCTGAGCTTACGGAATATTTCTGCTGTTTTTTCGATTTGGAACCAATCTTGGATTCTTTCCCGGTCATAAGTCTTTCAATATTCGTCTTGTGAAGGATAACAATAAAAAGTGCGATGATAAACGCGAATATGATCGAAACAGCACTGTAAAACACGGGAAGGTTTTCTTCGATCGCCACCTCAAGTCCGACCTGCTGCTTTGCATAGACAAGAAGAGGATAAAGCATTGCACAAACAACAGAGCCGAGAGAAATATATCTCCATATAGCAACGATTATGACAAAAAGCGCAAGCAGAATCAAAAAGATCTGCCAGTCAAGCATAAGGATGGTTATGGCAGATGCCACAACACCCTTGCCGCCCTTGAAACGGTAATAGCAGGGATAAACATGGCCGAGAACAGCAAAAAAACCTGCCACATAGTTTCCGCCGTTGACCGCACCCACAAGAAGCATACCGATCACGATTGAAACGGCTGTTTTGAGTGCATCGCCCAAAAATGTCAATGCCGCATCAGCCTTGCCGTAAGTGCGGAGCATATTTGTCATGCCGGCGTTTCCGCTGCCATATTTTCTGATGTCGTCATGATGCTTAAGTTTTGATATTATCACGGCGAAATTGAGACTGCCGAGGCAGTATGATGCAAGAGCTGTTATGATATAGCAAAGAATCAGCATGGCAAGCTCTGTGTTGAAAAAGCTGCCAACCATGCCGTTTGTCAAAAGATCGAGAAATGCTTTCATGTGCTTTAGCTCCTTTTATGTCAGATTGTCAGTCAGACGGATTTGCGTCGTCCTTCTGGCGGATAACAAGCTTGATGGGAGTGCCTTCAAAGCCGAAGACCTCGCGAAGCTTGTTTTCGATATATCTCTGATACGAGAAGTGGAAAAGCTCTGCTTCGTTTACGAAAATAACAAATGTGGGGGCTTTTACACCTGTCTGGGTCATATAGTAGATCTTGAGCCTCTTTCCCTTGTCCGTGGGAGGAGGAACACGGGTTATGGCATCATTCAGAACATCGTTGAGAAGACCTGTGGAAATTCTCATAAGCGACTGATCGTTGACATAATTGACAAGCTCAAAAATACGGTCAACTCTCTGACCTGTTTTCGCCGAAATGAAAAGCACGGGGGCGTAGGTCATATACGAAAGGGCGGCATAGACATCCTTTCTCATGTTGTCAAGAGTCTTTCCGTCTTTTTCGATGAGGTCCCATTTATTGATAACGATGACCGAGGGTTTGCCGTTCTCATGGGCAAGACCTGCAACTCGCTCGTCCTGCGCAGTAACGCCTTCTGTGGCATCAATCATTATAACACACACATCAGCGCGCTCAATGGCAAGTTGAGCTCTGAAAACACTGTAACGCTCAATATTATTTTCGATCTTGCCGCTTTTTCTGATGCCTGCGGTGTCAATGAAAGTGTATTTGCCGTGACCGTTTTCGATTTTTGAATCGATGGCATCGCGGGTGGTACCGGAAACATTCGAAACGATCATTCTCTCCTCACCGAGAATGCGATTGACAAGCGAGCTTTTTCCGGCGTTTGGTCTGCCTATGACCGCAACCTTTATGCTGTCATCTTCTTCCTCTTCAAAGGCTTCATCGTCTATGTATTCACAGACCTTTTCGAGAATATCTCCGCTTCCTGTACCATGTACCGACGAAAGGGCGATCGGGTCGCCAAGTCCAAGCTCATAAAACTCATAAAACTCGGGGGGGACCGCACCTATTCTGTCCATTTTATTGACAGCAAGGACAATGGGCTTTCTGCTTTTTCTGAGCATTGTAGCGATCTCCATGTCATCAGCGGTGACGCCTGCATGAAAATCGCACATATAGATAATTACATCGGCGCTTTCGATGGCAATATTCGCCTGAGCCTTGATGTGCATCATAATATCGTCGGTGGTATCGGGCTCGATTCCGCCTGTATCGACCATCATGAGAGTTCTTCCTGCCCATTCAGTCTCAAAATAGATTCTGTCACGGGTAACACCGGGGGTGTTTTCCACGATGGAGATGCGTTTTCCGCATACTTTATTGAAAAATGTGCTCTTGCCGACATTAGGTCTGCCGACAATGGCAACGATAGGTTTTGACATTTTTACACCTGCTTTCTTTGCAGTTTTCAGCTCACAGTCCGAGAATGGAATTCACAAACTCAGCACCGTCCGACGATACGGGACAAACAGAAACACCGAGCTTTTGTGAAAGCTCGTCAATTGTCATATCGTCAAGGAATTTGTCGCCCTCATGCCGGAGCATTACCGACGGGATATAGAGCGTATTACCAAGATCCTTTCCTTCAAGCGCGGTCAGAAGATCGCTTCCCGTCAGAAGTCCTGCGACAGTCACTCCGCGGCCGAAAAACAAATTCTTTGCCTTATAAACATTACAATTTATATTATACCATTTATCTGTGATTTTTTCAACAGATTTTTTAATAAAATCATATGCCGCCTCCCCCGTTACAACAGAAATTTTTCTGTCATCAGCGGAAATGCCGTCAAGCAGGAGGTTTTCGATCTCAAAATCGATCTCATTTTCCATCGATCGGATCATTCCAACACCGTTTTCGATCTGGGGATAGTCCTCATAATATTCCTCGTCGGGAAGCGGAAGACCTGCTTTTATGTACCATTCATCCGAGGCATAGCAGAGATTCACCCCATGCTTTTCGAAATTTTCTTTTCGGATGCGGTCGATGAGAGAGATAACTTCTCTGCTGTCGTCGGCATCGAAAAGATCAAGGGGGAAAAGACCGCGTCTGTGTGCAGTAAGCCCCGCCGGAACGACAGCCACACTCTGAACATAAGGATAATACTCCGAAAGCTCGCAAAGTGATCTTTCAAGCTCTTTTCCGTCGTTTATACCCTTGCAAAGAACTATCTGGCAGTTCATTGATATGCCGCCGTCGCGGAATTTGTCAAGATAGCGAAGACACTCGCCCGCGTTCTTGTTCTTCATCATCTTCACGCGAAGCTTAGGGTTGGTGGTATGAACAGAGATATTGACGGGAGAAATGCGCATTTTTATGATGCGTTCAACTTCACAATCGGAAAGATTGGTGAGGGTAACATAGTTGCCGAAAAAGAAGGAAAGGCGCGAGTCATCGTCCTTGAAATAGATCGATTCGCGCATCCCTTTTGGGTTCTGGTCTATAAAGCAGAAAATACAGCCGTTCCTGCAGGAATGCTGTTTGTCCATGAGATATGTCTCAAATTCAAGACCGAGCTCATCATATTCGTCTTTTTTAACGATCTTTGCCTCATACGCCTGCCCGTTTCTCGTCAAAGAAAGGGTGAGTTTTTTTTCGGTGGTATAATAGCGGTAGTCAAGCACGTCGTTTATTTCGTTGGAATTCACCGAAACAAGCACATCTCCGCCGCAAACACCCGCTTTATGCGCATATGAGCCCTTTTCGACATCTTTTACTGTTACCATTTTATCTGTTCCTTCCGATGGGATAATAACAAAAAAGAGAAGGAGCGATCAATCTTTCCTTCCCATTTTTCATTCTGCTGTATCGTTGGCAAACGGCAAAAACAAGTTATGCCTTGGCTTCTTCAGCCTGAGCTGCCGAATAATCCTTGCCTGCATAAGTCTTGCAGTTTCTGCAGACTCTGTGCGAAAGGTTATATTCGCCGCACTTAGGGCACTTTGTGAAGCCGGGAATATCGAGCTTCCAAACATTGCTGCGTCTCTTATCTCTTCTTGCTTTGGATACTTTTCTCTTCGGTACTGCCATCTTTACGACCTCCTTATATAATACATAATGTAAAACAATGTAATCTGAGAGCGGCACTCATGAGCAAATCTTGCACCGCAAACTCACATATGTCATTATTATACTATCAATTTCCCTGTTTGTCAAGTAATTTTTTCAAAACTGCGAGCCTTGGATCAATATTTTTTCCTGAACAGGTACATTTTTCGAAATTCAGGTTCTTTCCACACCCCTGACAGAGGCCTTTACAGTCATCAGAGCAAAGATGCTTTGACGGAAGCTCCATGAAAAAAAGTCCGTCGGCACATTCGCCGATATCAAGAATTCCCGACGGCGCGAGGATCATTCCCTCCCCTTGCTCGTTCTGGAGCTCGGTTGCCACAGAATACTGTGCGGAAAAATCAACATTTCTTTCAAGTTCTGCAAGGCATCTTGCACAGCTTGTCTTATATTCACCCGAAAGGACTATTTCCGCCATAACAAGGCTTTCCGAACGGGTGGAGCCTGAAGCCTTTTCAAAAACTCTGCCGGTAACTCTTACGGGAGAATCGAAAATTATATCGCTGTCAAGATTCTCGGGTTCGAAGCTGAATGAGAAATCGATATTTTTTGTATCCCCTTTGAAGATGGGGTTCAGATCAAGCAAATTCTTGTTTTCGTTTGACATAAGCCATCCTTTCAATTACACTGAAAACAAACATTCTAATTATATAGAAACAAAACCGATTTGTCAACAGTAAATATTGACAAAAAATCATTTTCTGCCTGCGATTCTTCCGAGGGCTGCAAAAATCGAAAAGCAAAGCGCGTTAACAACAACAATGCTTGCGCCTGTAGGCATCTCGGAATAATAGGAAAGCACAAGTCCCAGTACAAAGCAAACCGCCGACACCGCCACAGAACATATGACGACGCCCTTAAAGCTTTTGAAAATACGCATTGATGTGAGAGCCGGAAAGATCACAAGACTTGATATGAGAAGAGTTCCCATGATGCGCATTCCGATGACTACCACAAGGGCGGTGAGAAGCGCAATGACAGTCTTATACACTCCGACTTTTGTGCCCGACGCCTTTGCAAAATCCTCGTCATAGGTCACAAGGAAGATATCGTGATAGCAAAGGACAAAAACCGCAATCACAACAATTGCAAGGGGGATGCAATAATAGAGCTCCTCTTTGCCAACAAGCCAGATACTTCCGAACATATAGCTGTTTACATCAATGCTGATATTTCCGAGGCTCGCAGCACAAACACCGACGGCAAGCGCAGTGCTCGAAATAAGCGCTATGGCAGAATCGCCCTTGATGCTGCTTGATTCGGAAAGTCTCAGAAGCAGAAAAGCCGTGAGCATCACAACAGGTATGGTTATAACCAAAGGTGCCGTGTTCAAAGCAAAAGCAATGCTCAATGTGCCGAAAGCCACATGGGAAAGTCCGTCTCCTATCATTGAGCAACGCTTCAGTACAAGGCAGACGCCGAGAAGCGCCGCGCACAGAGACACCAAAAGTCCGATGACCGCACCGCGGGTTATCATGGGTTGGGATATTACCGCTTTTATAAATTCCATTCTTCCGCCTCCTTACGACAAGAGCTTCTTCGAATGGATCGAAAGAAGATATTCTTCTTTCTTACCGAAAAAGAGCAGATTTGTGTCAAGATGAAGGATCTTTGTGGCGTACTTCATGGCGCTGTTCATATCGTGCGAGATCATGATGACGGTGATATTCTTTTCGCGGTTGAGCTTTTCAAGGCAGGAATAAAGATCGCGTGCTGCATTTGTGTCAAGACCGCTGACAGGCTCATCAAGCACAAGTATCTCGTCAGCTGCACACAAAGCTCTTGCAAGAAGCACTCGCTGGCGCTGACCACCCGAAAGGTCGCGGGTAGCCTTATGCCTCAGATCATAAATATCAAGATATTTCATATAGGTTTCGGCAAGCTCTTTTTGCGCTCTGCCGTATATCTTCGGAAACTTCATTCCCGAAAGGCATCCAGAAATCACCGTTTCGCCGACAGAGGCGGGAAAATCCTTTTGAAGCAAAGTCTGCTGAGGCAGATAGCCTATTCTCTTTTTGCCGTTTTTGAGGTTGAATTCCGCCTTGCCGCAGCAGGTGGGAACAAGTCCGAGCATTGCTTTCACAAGCGAGCTTTTTCCCGTACCGTTCTCTCCGACGATGCAAAGATAGTCGCCGCGCTCTACCGCAAAGCTTACGTGGTCCACAACTTTTTTGCCCTCATATGCCACGCAGATATGATCGGCCTTCAAAATAACGCTCAAGACAAAGCCTCCTCAAGCACAGACAAATTTTCATACATTATCGAAATATAAGTTTTCCCTTTCTCAAAATCTTCTTTTGAAAGATTGTGACAGGAGTGAAAAACAGCAGTGCGCGCTCCTGTTCCTTCCGCAATTCCCCTTGCCGATCTGTCATCCGAGAGCTCGGGGTAAAGTATCACGCTTACGCCGTTTTCGTTCATTTTATCGATCATCGAAGTGACGGTTCCGGGGGCGGGCTCTGCCGATTCCGAGCAGGAATCATAAAGCGTCACGCACGAAAGTCCATAGCACTCGGCAAAATATCTGAAAGCAAACTCACCGCCAAAATAAAGGGTGTCAAGCCGCGAGCTTGCTACACATTCTCTGATATCTAAATCAAGCCGTGAAAGATTTTCGGTATAAATCCTTGCGTTTTCCCTGTAATACTCGGCATTTTCAGGGTCAAGAGAAACAATAGCTTCACAAATATCTGAAACAATGATCTTTGCATTTTCTGGGCTTGTCCAGATGTGGGGATCAATATTGAGAGCGTGTGAATGTCGGTGCTCCTCAGAGCCGCTGTGCTCATGCCCGCCGTCAAGACAGATGGGGACTATGTTATTTGAAACATCAAGTATCACGCAATCATCAGGAGCATTTTCGGCAAAAGGAAGCGCCCAGTTTTCCATAATCTCGCCCGTATATATGAATATATTGGCATCCGATATCTTTCCCGCGTCTTTCATGGACGGGTCAAAGGAATGGCTGTCGGTACCCGGCGGAAGAAGCATTTCCACCACCGCCTTATCTCCTGCCACAGCGCGGGCAAAATCATACTGAGGAAAAAGGGTTGCAACAATTCTAATCTTTCCGTCGTCCCCGTTCTCGGTTTTCGCAGAGCACGAAAAAACGAAAAGACAGAGCAAAAGAGAAAGGATTACAGATAAAAACTTTTTCACTTTCTTTCCTCCGTTCCGCGAATTTTCACCCCGGACTTGTCGGCTGTGCTGTGTTTTTCTGTTCTGAAGCACTCAGAGCATTTTCCGTAAAAAACAGTTCTGCTTCCGTCTATCACAAAGCCATGATCTGATGAAACATGGGATGCAAGCTTGTCGAGAAAATCGCAATCGGCGTGTATAAGCTTACCGCAGACGGTACATTTCAGATGAAAATGCTCGCAGGACGAGCCGTTATACTGATAGCAGGCACCGCTTTTGTCACCGAGAGTATATTTTTTTATAACCCCATCAGAAAGCAATCTGTCAAGTCCGCGGTAGACTGTTGCCTTGCCCACATGGGTGCCGCGCTCATCAAGCATGACAGCGATGTCGTCGGCGGTGAAATGTCGCCCGTCTGTTTCTTTTACACATTCAAGAATAAGACCTTTTTGTCTGGTATTATAATTGTTCTGAACTTCCATAGAATCCCTTTTTTGAATTTGAAATTGATTATCAGTTTCAAATTATATCAGAACAATGCACATTTGTCAACATCAAATAATAAAAAATAATTACGAAAAACTATTTACATAAATCGGCGTGTGTGATATAATATATTGTTATATCATATACTGGGAGGGTTATCGGATGCAGATTAAAATTTTCAGAGAAAATGACATTCTCGTCATGAAAAAGAGTCACGCCTGCAAAAAGAACGCCACACGCTTCAAGGTACTCCGTGTCGGAAGTGATGTGCGCATGGCCTGCTGTGAATGCGGTCATGATGTAACCATCGAGCGCATAAAGCTCGAAAAGAACATAAAATCGATAATCCCATCCGCACAAAATCAATAATTCCCGATCGGAGAACCACAGAATGTTTGAAAATCTGAAAGATGCGGAAAGCAAATTTGAAGCCATAAGCGAGGACCTGACACGTCCCGAGGTCATTTCCGACACAGAACGCTTCACAAAGCTTATGAAGGAGCACAAACTTCTCTCCCCCATCATTGAAAAATATCGCGAATACCGCAAATGCGAGGAGGATATCGAATCGGCAAAGCTTCTTCTTGAGGAGGAAACTGACCGCGAGCTCTGCGAGCTTTGCGAAAACGAAATAAAAGAAAACAAGGCAAAACTCGAAACCCTCACCGAAGAACTGAGAATTCTTCTTCTGCCCAAGGAAGAGGACGATGACAAAAATGTCATCGTTGAGATCCGTGCAGGCACCGGCGGCGACGAGGCAGCTCTTTTTGCAGGCAGTCTTTACAGAATGTACAGTATGTACGCCGAAAGCTGCCGCTTCAAGTGCGAGCTGCTCTCTGCCAACGAAACAGGTCTTGGCGGCTACAAGGAGATCTGCTTTATGATCGAGGGCGATGAGGTATATTCCCATTTCAAATTTGAAAGCGGAGTTCACCGTGTTCAGCGCGTTCCCGAAACCGAGACCCAGGGTCGCATTCACACCTCGGCGGTCACGGTAGCTGTTCTTCCCGAAGCGCAGGAGGTTGATGTACAGATCAACCCCGCAGACCTTGAGATCGACACCTACCGAAGCGGAGGCGCGGGTGGTCAGCACGTCAACAAGACCGACTCCGCCATCAGAATAACCCACATCCCCACCGGCATCGTTGTCGAATGTCAGGACGAGAGAAGCCAGTTCAAAAACCGCGACAAAGCAATGAAGATGCTCCGTTCAAAGCTTCTTTCGATGGAGCGCGAAAAGCAAGAAAAAGCCATTGCAAGCGAAAGAAAAAGCCAGGTGGGAAGCGGCGACCGAAGCGAGCGCATCCGCACCTACAACTTTCCCCAAGGCAGGCTTACCGATCACAGGATCGGCCTTACCATCTACTCACTTGATGCCGTTATGGACGGAAAAATCGGCGAAGTCATCGATGCTTTGCGCACAGCCGAGCGTACAGAAAGACTGAAAAATTCAGAATTTTGATTTCGAAAAGAGAAAAACACAAATGCTACTTGAAAAAACAGAGATACTTGAAATAACAGACGGCGGAAAAAGCAAGCAAGATCTCGAGAAGCTTTCATTTGCCGCAGACATCATTCGACGCGGAGGAACCGTCTGCTTTCCCACCGAAACCGTCTACGGACTCGGCGCAAACGCCCTTGACGAAAACGCGGTTTCCGACATTTTCAAAGCAAAGGGGCGTCCCCAGGACAATCCTCTCATAATTCATCTTGACAGCCTTGACAACGCCGACAGATACTGTGTGGCAAACGACAACCGATATCTTGAAAAGATCTCCTGCTTCTTTCCCGGACCCATCACGGCGGTGCTTGAAAAAAGAAGCATCGTTCCCAATGTCGTTACCGCAAAGCTTAAAAGCGTAGGGGTCAGAGTTCCCGTTCACCCGGTGGCAAACACCTTTCTGCGGCTTTGCGGTGTTCCCGTGGCGGCACCCTCCGCAAACATTTCGGGACGCCCCAGTCCCACCGATGCAAAACATGTCATCGAAGATCTTTTCGGAAAGGTCGATGTTATAATCAGTGCGGGGAATTCACAGGTCGGTCTTGAATCGACAATCATTTCGCTTGTAGAGGAAAAGCCGACCCTTCTCCGTCCCGGAGGAATATCCTACGAAAGCCTTTGCGAAAAGCTCGGAGATGTGGCGGTTTCAAGCGCCGTCCTTTCCGAAATGAAGCCGGGCGACACGGCCTCGGCTCCCGGAATGAAATATAAGCATTATGCTCCAAGAACCCCGGTGTTTCTTGTGCACGGAAATGATGAGGATGTAATGTCCTTCCTTGCGTTCAGACAAAAAAATGAAAATTGCGCAATCATCGGTTTTTCGGAGGACAGGAAGGTATTGTCAGAAAAAAACTTTTTTGATCTCGGAAAAATCAACGAACCTGCCGAGCACGCAAGGCTTGTTTTTTCTCATCTCCGTGCGACAGATGAGATTCCGAAGCTCGAAAAGGTATATGTCCACATTACAGGCGACAAAAGCGGCATAAATCTTGCCGTTTTCAACCGTCTTCTCAAAGCATCGGCATATCACATCATTGATCTTACGGAGGGAAAATGATAATAATAGGTCTTACCGGTCAGTCAGGCGCAGGAAAAAGCTCTTTTTCAAAAGCTCTTTCGGAACGCGGTATTCCCTGTCTTGATACAGACAAAACCGCAAGACAGGTGGTAGAAAAAGGAAAGCCCTGCCTTGCAGAACTTGTTAAAGCCTTCGGCGAAGAAATCCTGCTTCCCGACGGAACGCTTGACAGAAAAAAACTCGGTTCAATTGCTTTTTCGGACAAGGAAAAGCTTGCCGTTCTCAACAGAATCACCCATGGCTATATATCGCTTGAGGTTGATAAATGGTTAAAGCTGCAAGAGGAAAACGGAGCTGTTGCAGCGGTTATCGATGCTCCGCAGCTTTTCGAAAGCGGCATCAACAAAATTTGTAATATAACAATTGCAGTCATTGCAGACGAAAGCGTCAGATTCGAAAGGATTCTCTCGCGCGACGGCATAACCGAGGAATATGCAAAGAAAAGAATGGCGTCTCAGAAGGATGATTCGTTCTTTATTTCAAACTGTACTCATATTATTTACAATAACGGTGCGGAAGATGAGCTTTTGGAAAAAGCTGAAAATTTCCTTGCCGATCATATATTCAACAAGGAGTAAAAATGAGAAAATCGATCGCGATCCCGGTGATCCTCGTGCTGTCGGCGCTTATCGCCACCTTTGCGGGCTTTATCGGCGATCTCATCACAAAAAGCTTTCATCCTGTGAAATACAGCGAGTTTGTCACAAAATATTCAGCAGAATATAATGTTCCCGAGCCGATAGTTTACGCTGTCATAAAAACCGAAAGCTCTTTCAGACCCGATGCCAAATCTCACAAGGGCGCCATAGGGCTTATGCAGATCACACCCGCCACTTTCGAATGGCTGTGTTCAAAAACCGGCGAGGAGGCAAATCCGAGCCTGCTTTACGATCCCGAGACAAACATCCGCTACGGCACCTATTATCTGAGCCTTCTGCATTCGGAGTTTCAGGTATGGGACACGGTCTATGCCGCCTACAACGCGGGGCGCGGCAAGGTAAACGACTGGCTGTCGCAGGATGAATACAATAACCACGGCAGACTCAAAAATATCCCTTACAAGGAAACAGCGGAATATGTGAAAAAGGTCGGGCAAAGAGCTCTTACCTATGAAAAGTATTATTTTGCGGAAGCAGAAACCATAAAGGAATCTGTCATATCCGATTCCTGAGCATTTATAAAGAAAGGACGAAAAAACAATGGCAAAGAAGGAAAAAACAGAATTCGAGCTTATGAAAGAAAAGCTCTTCTATGAAAGAAAAAACGCACTTCACGACATCAAGGCAAAGCAGGAAAAGGACATCGAGACTTTCTCCAAAGACTATAAGAAATTCCTCGACATCGCAAAAACCGAACGCGAAGCCACTGCATACGCCGTTGAGCTTGCAAAGAAAAACGGCTTTGAAGAATTCGCTTTCGGCAAAAAATATGCCCCCGGCGACAAGATATATTTCGACAACCGCAAAAAAAGCATTTATCTCGCGGTCATTGGCAGCGAAAACATCGAAAACGGTATAAACATTGCAGCAGCGCACATCGACAGTCCCAGAATCGACCTCAAGCAGTGTCCAGTTTACGAGGATGCAGGTATGGCGTTCTTCAAGACCCATTACTACGGAGGAATCAAGAAATATCAGTGGACCACCATTCCCCTTGCGCTTCACGGTGTAGTTGTCCTTAAGGACGGCACAAGTGTTGATATCTGCATCGGAGAGAAAGAAAGTGATCCGGTTTTCTGCATCACAGATCTTCTCCCACACCTCGGCGCAGATCAGATGTCAAAGACCGCAAGCAAGCTCTTCTCGGGCGAAAACCTCAACATCCTCATCGGCTCGAAGCCCTTTGGCGGTGAAAAGCAGAAGGATGCCATCAAGCTCAACATCCTTTCAATGCTCAACAAGGAATACGGCATCGTTGAGGAAGATTTCCTTTCTGCAGAGCTCAGCCTTGTTCCCGCCGAAAAGGCACGCGATCTCGGCTTTGACCGCAGTATGATCAGCGCTTACGGTCATGACGACAGATGCTGCTCCTACCCCATCCTCATGGCGGCGATCGAAGCAGGAAAGAAAGCTCCAAAAAACACCCTCATCACAATTCTTGCCGACAAGGAAGAAACCGGAAGTGAAGGTACAACAGGCATGAAGAGCCGCGCTTTTGACGATATGATCCGCGAGATTTGCGACAACATGGGCGCAAACTCAAGAAAAGCTTTTGCAAATTCCAAATGTCTTTCGGCAGACGTCAACGCCTGCTACGACCCCAATTATCCCGAGGTTTATGAGGCAAAAAACTCGGCTTTCCTCAACTGTGGCGTTTGCGTGACAAAGTTCACCGGCTCAAGAGGAAAATCGAGCACCAACGATGCATCGGCAGAATTTCTCGCCGAGATCAGAAAGATGCTTGACGATGCAGGAGTTATCTGGCAGACAGGCGAGCTCGGAAAAGTTGACCAGGGTGGCGGAGGCACTGTTGCCATGTATCTTGCAAAGAGAAATGTGGACACTGTGGATGTCGGTGTACCGGTACTTTCGATGCACGCGCCTTATGAGGTCATCTCAAAGGCCGACCTTTATTCGGCATATCTTGCTTTCAAGGCTTTCTTCGCAAGATAATCTCTATTGAAACAATAATCCCATCTGTATATTTTTCGCTTTACCGTGAATACTAAAAAGCGAATATTACAGATGGGATTTTTTAATTATGAAAACAAACGAAAACACACCCGACTTTCTCCCGGAGGGAGAGTTTCCGCCCGACGAATCAATTCCGGATACGTCGATTGCAGATGAAGAATCGAGGATGCTTGAAAAACAACGCGTTTCAATCGAAAACATCAACGAATCGGGATCGATAAAAACAAAAAACGGCAATGTGACGGTGCAAACAATCGTCATTGCAGGACAGATCGAAGGGCATTATGCCCTTTCCGCCCAGACAAAAAGCACAAAATACGAACACATTCTTCCACAGCTTGTTCAGATTGAGGAATCGGAGGACACCGACGGTCTTCTGATCCTTCTCAACACCGTCGGAGGCGATGTGGAGGCAGGTCTTGCCATTGCAGAGATGATCTCGGGCATGACAAAGCCTACAGTGTCACTGATACTCGGCGGAAGCCATTCTATAGGTGTTCCGCTTGCCGTTGCGGCAAAGCGCTCGTTCATCGCGCCGTCAGCCACCATGACGATACATCCCGTGAGAATGAACGGTCTTGTCATCGGAGTTGAGCAGGCTTTTGCGCATTTTACAAAGATGCAGAACAGGATAGTGGATTTTATTATCAGAAATTCTTCGGTAGATGAAAGCACTTTCCGCAAGCTAATGCTTGAAACTGATGAGCTTGTTGCAGATGTCGGAACCATAATTGATGGCGAAAAGGCTGTAAAGATAGGGCTCATCGATGAGGTCGGAGGGCTTTCACAGGCATTGTCGGCACTCAAAGAAATGGCAAAGAAGAAGGCCTGATGCCTTCTTCTTTTGACCTTTATTTAGTCCTTTCAATTATCATATCCTGCCAGGTCTTGTTCATGGTCACAAAGCGGGCATTCCACCCGGAAACGCGTACAGAAAGATTCGGATAGTTTTCGGGGTTATTTTGTGCATCAATAAGGGTCATTTTGTCGATCGTGTCTATCTGCATAAAATAGCCGCCGAGTTTCACAAAACCCATGATAAGCCCCGAAAGAGCACTGACAGCGTTATCTGTGCCAATGCTTGACGGAACAAAACCGATATCAAGCGCAGCTCCCGTGTGCTGACGCCAAAGGTCTGCCTTGCAATAGGATTTGATTATGGCTGCCGCTCCGTTTTTGTCGGTGCCGGGGGTCGGCGAGCAATTGCCGGAAAGCACCTCTCCGGCCTTTCTGCCAAAAGGCGTTGAATAACGCGAGGGTGCCCACTCTATCTGCCTTCCGAAGGTGGAAACTCCGCTGACAAACCTTACAGGCGTTTTACCGTCATATTCGGCACACATATCAGCAAAAGCTGACAAGAGCTTCGATGCAATGCCATCGACCTCATCGTTGTCGTTTCCGTAATACGAATATGCATTTATAACATACTTTCTCAATTCATCTGCGCCCATCCAGTTATCCGACAAAACCTTTATGAAATCAGAGAAAGATATCATTTTTTCATCAAAGACTGCTTTTTTGATAGCGTAAAGGCTGTTTACAACATCGGCAAAGCCGCCGATATGCGGAGATATGACATGGTATACAGGGCCTCCTTCATTATAGGACAGGCCCCTTTCGATACATCCGCCCTCAAAAAGCGAACCGCCGTACAACAATGAGACTCAACAAAATCATAAGAGCCTTGCTTAAACAGTGTCAGCACTTTGCTCTCATATATCATTCTCACCTGCTCCGAAAGATCCTTGCAAAAAGCGGAAAAAAGAGAATCGAAATCCGAAAACTTGACCGTACCATCATAGTTTTTCAGAGTATTCTGCTGAAAAACCCGAAGACCGTCAAATGGAACGTATGTGAAAAAGGTCTTCCCTGGAATTTGTACCTCCCAGCATCCGTCGTTGGCGAATCTTCTTGCTTCCCTTTCCTCATAACCCATGTCAGCAAGTGATTTAAGCACCAGGTCTTCGTTGTAGATAGCAACTGTTCCGCCGCCGAAACGGATAACCTGTGATACACGGTCGAGAAAAGCTTTATCGGTGTTCTTATTGATTCTTACTGTGGTGGGGAAATCGCTTATTCCCGTTTCCTCTATTATATCAAGGACAAGATAGGTCACTTCGTTTGTGACATCATTTCCATCCTCATCAATTCCCGATATGACGAGATTCTGATAATGCTGGGCATCGCCGCTTGTGGTGGGAAGCCCTGTTATCCATTCACACCCCTTTATGAAAAAATGGGCAAGTATCTCACTCGCATCACCAAGGGTGAGAGTGCCGTCAGAAAGATCGTTTTTAAGATATTTGCCAAGCATAACGTCAATTCTTCCTATACCCGGCCAACAACCCAAAAGTCGAAGAAAAGCAAAGCAAAACCAGACACACTGCACCTCCTCATGGAAATTGCGTGCGGGCTCAAAGGGGACGCGAGAGAGATTCTTTATATTAACTTCATACCCTTCTTTTTGTGAAAGAGCTGAAATATATCTTTCATGCCATATCTTCATGCAGTCTATGCAATGAAGACAACTTTTGAGAAATTCCACCTTACGGGGCTCTGAGTGTTTTGCGAGAGATGAAAAGATATCATCGCGTATGCCGTTCATGCCCTTTTGGAGCACGCTGAAAAAATCCACCGTCAGATGACTGATGCCATAGATCAAATTTTTCTCAACACCGCTTTTCACCGTCGGTACCATGTGGCGTATGGCATCCCCCAAGGTTGCAGCTCCGGATAAAAGTTCACCGTCGCATATTCTTATCGGTGCCTTTGTTACAATCTCATAAACGCAGGCGTTATATTGCGCGATATCTGAAAGCTTATCAAAGTTTTCCACTGTATCAACCGAAACCGACGGGGTCAAACAAGTGTCTCTCCCATATTTAAAATTGAGTGATTCATATGCAAAAATTCTTGTTTTTCCGAAAGCCTTGTGGGTCTTTTGATATCCGATGATGTGAAAAATTCCACGAACTTCACCATCCTTTCATCGTTTCATTATATACGATTCTTTTGTAAAGTCAAGAGAATAAAAAAGGAGGTTGCAACAACACTCCTTTCAGCACTTATTCAAAAAGACTTCCTCCCCTGCAATCGAGAGCAACATAGACAGGAAATTCCTCAAGCTCAAGCCGTTTTACCGACTCACAGCCAAGCTCGGGAAACGCAATGACCTCGCACTTTTTGATACACATAGCAGCAAGCGCTCCGGCACCACCGATAGAACAGAAATAAACACCTTCGTTGCGGCAAACGGCATCAATCACCTGCGCTGAGCGCTGCCCCTTTCCGATCATGGCACAAAGTCCCAGATCAAGAAGACGAGGGGCGAAAACATCCATTCTCGACGATGTTGTGGGACCGCACGAGCCTATCGGCATCCCCGGGCGTGCAGGTGTGGGACCTGCGTAGTAAATGCAGGCACCGTCAAGCTCAAAGGGGAGCTTTTCGCCGCGGTCGATAAGAGCAGTTATTTTCTTGTGTGCGGCATCGCGGGCAGTGTAGACCGTCCCCGAAAGGAACACCTCATCCCCTGCCGAAAGATTTTTCGCACAAGCTTTAAGTTCTTTTGTGTTTATGTGGTATACTGCCATAAAAAGCCTCTTTTTTACTCGTCGCTGTCAGAAAAAGCGCTTGCGATGTTTTCATAAAAACCGCCTGCCGCATCTTTTACTTTGCGGAAAGCTCCCAAAAGCTCCTCGCGACGCTTATAAAGATATTTGATCTTTTTCATATTTTCGGCAAGCTCTGCTTCGCTTTGCGCTATCGTCTTATCCGCCTCAAGCCTTGCACCCGCAAGAATATCCGAAGCCTTATCGCGGGCATCCGAAAGGAGCTTTGCGGCATCGACCTTTGCTCGCTCACAAATATCTCCGGCAACAATTTTGTCGGAGTCATATTTTTCAGCCTTTGCTTTATATTTTGCCGCTTCGCCTTCTGCAAAAGCAAGCTTTTGCGAAAGAGAATCCTTTTCGGTTTGCTGAGCAAGAATTATGCCCCGCTGATTTGAAACATCGTCAGACAGCATTTTGTTTTCCGACTCAAGCTTTTCGCATTTTGCACGAAGCGCGACAACCTCTTGCAAGAGACCTTCGTTTTCCGCTTCAAGGCTGCTCGTCTTCCTCTGTACACCCTCAAGCTCCATGATTATTTCCGCAAGCTTTCCGGTTGCTTCCTCAAGCTGTGCATATGTATCGGAATAGCGCAAGCTCAGACTTTCGAAGCTTTCCTTTGCTTCCTTATAAGCATCTTTGAACCCCGAAAGCTCGGATATTTCGTTTTCAAGCCTTGTTATTTCGTAATCAGACTCTTCCTTGGTCATCTTGGCTTTTCTGTTAAGCTCTTCGATATATTCGACGACCTGCGACTTTTTGAAGCCTCCGATGGCGCCCGAGAAAAGTTTATTTCTTTTTGACACGTTTGTATCCGCCCTTAAAATATATTGTTTGTGCCGAAAACGGCAAAAATCTACGAGGATTCATTTTTGCTCGGATCCTCGTCTTTCGATATTATATCACAAAAATTCACAAGTTAAAAGAGTTTTTTTACAATTTTTCGTGTTTTTTTCAATCTTTCATTCGGATTTCACACTAAATTCACATAAGTCTAATACAATGTAATTGTTAAATTATTCCCGAAGGAGGAAAAAACTTGAGCAAGCTCCTTGTCGTCGATGACGAAATGAAAATAAGAGAGATCATCAAAAAATACGCAGTTTTCGAAGGTCATGAGGTCACCGAAGCCTCGGGAGGACTTGAGGCCATAAGCCTCTGCCGCGAAAAGAGCTTTGACATCATCATCCTTGACATCATGATGCCTGACCTCGACGGATTTTCGGTCTGTCGTGAAATCAGAAAAAGCTCATCTACACCTGTAATTATGCTTTCGGCACGCGGCGAGGAATATGACAAAATCCACGGCTTTGAGGTGGGAGTTGACGATTATGTGGTAAAGCCTTTCTCCCCGAAAGAGCTCATGATGAGAGTCGCCGCCATTATCAAGCGCGCGGCGGGAAACGATTCGGATATCGTGAAGATCGGCTCGCTAAAGATAGATTTCACGGGACGCATCGTTACCATTGACGGAAAAAATGTAGATCTTACGCCTAAAGAATACGATCTTCTTTTCTATCTTGTAAAAAACCGCGGTATTGCGCTCACCCGCGAAAAGCTTATCAGCAATGTCTGGGGATATGATTTTTTCGGAGACGACAGAACCCTTGATACCCACATAAAGCTTTTGCGCAAAAACCTCAAAGAATACAGCTCATATATCGTCACCCTGAGAGGAGTGGGATACCGTTTTGAAGCCGAAGAAACATAAGAAAAAAGAAAGATCGATTCATTCCAAGCTATTCGTCGCTTTCATGACCTTTGCGGTATTGCTTATCATTTCGCTATGGCTGTTTCATGGCATACTGCTTGAATTTTTCTACAAACAGATAAAAACGCAGAATCTGAAAAGCACAGCAAACGCCATTGCAGCAACCCTTGAGAGCCACGACAGCGAAAATATTGAGCTTATCAGAACCACCGCCAACGACCTTGCCATCAAAAACGAAGTTTCCATCATGGTCATCGGAACCTCCGATGAGCTGTTTTTTCCCGAGTTTTCGGTTTTGTCCGATCAGGGAAACATGCTTGATTCGATGTCTCCGTATGCCATGCTTGAGATCTACAACGAAGCCCTTGACAAGGGCGGCGAAACCCTTCAGCATTATCAGCGCGGCTCATATTCGGTGGTCAGCAAAAACAATTCAAAACCTCCCAAAAGGATAGATGACAACGCATTTTACGAATGGGGAAACGACGCATTTGACGAATATTCTCCCAAGCATTCCTTCAAGCCCGGTGCCCCCTCTTTCTTCAAGATGGGCATAACGCAGGAGCTGATACTTGCAAAGGTCGTGAACTCCACCGACGGAAATGAATTTCTTTTGTTGTTTGACAGTGTCATCACCCCCATGGGCAGTACTGTAAAAACACTTAAATCACAACTAATTTTCCAGTCGATTCTGATACTTGCCGTTGCCGCCATCATTGCCCAAATTCTTTCGGACAAGATTTCAAAGCCCATCACCGACATCAACCGCTCGGCAAAAAAGCTTGCGGCAGGAAATTATGACACGAACTTTTCAGGCGAAGGATATCTCGAGGTATCCCAGCTTTCGGACACTCTCAACTATACGGCGAAAGAACTGAAGGAAGCAGACAGTGTCAAGCGTGAGCTTATTGCCAACACCTCCCACGATCTGCGCACTCCGCTGACCATGATAATCGGTTATGCTGAGGTCATGCGCGATCTGCCCGGTGAAAACACCCCTGAAAATGTTCAGGTCATCATCGACGAGGCTTCAAGACTTACAAATCTTGTCAACGATATGCTCGATCTTTCAAAGCTCCAGTCGGGCAGTGCCACCCTTGAGATAAGTGAATTCAACATCACAAAGCTTACAGCGGATATCATCGACAGGCTTTACAAGCTCAACGAAAAGGACGGTTTCGAATTTATCTTCAAGCCTTCAAAGAATGTATTTGTCAAAGCTGATGAAACAAAGATCACGCAGGTCATCTACAATTTCCTCATAAACGCGGTAAATTATTCGGAAAAATCAAGAAAGGTTGTTGTAACGCAAAAGGTCGCATCAAATACTGTGCGAATCGAATTTACCGATTACGGCAAAGGAATCCCGAAAGAAAAGCTTCCGAGCATCTGGGACAGGTATTACAAGATCGACAGCACGCATAAGCGATCGGAATCGGGCAGCGGCATCGGTCTTTCGATAGTAAAGTCGGTTCTTGAACTGCACAAGGCACGCTATGGCGTTGTCAGCGACACTGACCACGGAAGCACCTTCTGGTTTGAGCTTGATGTATCCGAGATCATAGAATGACAAAAATAAAAATGCAATGGCAAAAGTCATTGCATTTTTCTGTTTTCTCCAACAACTGTTATAGCGGAAGCGGCACTCTTATTTGACGGAGGATAGCCAAAAAGCCCAACAAAGCTTCGGTAGAAAGTCGAATATTCCGAAAAGCCAAACTCCTGATAGATTTCGGTCGGACGGCGACCGAGTCTTATCTCCTTACGGGCGGCAAGAAGTCTTTTGTCGCTGATATATTTTTTCGGAGTGGTTCTGAGTTGCTGACGGAAAAGCGAATAAAGATAGCTGTCGGTGATGTGCATTTTTTCACTTATTTCCGAAACGCTTTTTATTGTGTAGAGATTTGTGTTGATATATTGCAGCGCCTGAGAAAGAATGGGAGAAAAAGGAGTTTCAAAACGGTTTTCGGGCGGGAGGGACAGCGAAAGATTATAAAACACCTCGCGCAGCAAAAGCTTTGCAAGCTCATAAAAATCCTCCTCGGGAAAGTTCAGACAGTAATAGTCGAATTTTTTGAATATCTCTGTAATAACTCTCTCCTGCGAGCAATTGACAACAGCCGTGTTGTCAAAAACATTCGTGCCCGAAATGCCCTTGATTATTTCGGGATCGAACATGAAAACATATCTTTCATATTCCGAAGAAAAATCGGGGTCGACCCTGTGATGCACCGTAGGCTTCACATAGACAAGGTCATTTTTTCGAAGTTCGTAAAGCCTGTCCTCAACCATCTGATTCGCCTTGCCGCGCACAAAAAACATAAGCTCGGAAACACTGTGGGTGTGGAGCGTGAAAAGATCCGCTTCATCCGCATTTGATACTGTGTGGTGGTATATGAGCTTTTTAGATCGGTAGCTTGAAATAATTGCCATTTTTCTCTCCGCAGATAACATTTTATCTCATTATATACCAATATTTCAGTTTTTGCAATGTAATTTTATAAAAATTAGCATTTACATTTCAAAAAACAAACTATATAATAGAATTATCGTATAATACCACAATCATAAATAAAGAGGTGTTTTTATGAAAAAACTGAGACTTGCCATCATCGGTCAGGGCCGTTCGGGTAAAGATATCCACGGAGCTTATTATACCAGCGAGGCCAACAAGTATTTTGATGTCGTATATGTTGCTGACTATGATGAAATCATGCTTGAAAAAGCAAAGAAGCTTTATCCCTCCTGCGAAACCTTTACCGACTGGAGAGAGATACTTGACAAAGATGTCGACATCGTTGTCAATGCTTCTTATTCCGAAATGCATTTTCCCATCACAAAGGAGCTTCTTGAGCACGGGAAGAACGTGCTTGTGGAAAAGCCCTTTGGAAGAAACAGATATGAATGCGACACACTCATGAAGACAGCAAAAGACAACGGAGCTTATCTTGCAGTATTCCAGCAGACATTCCTTGCCCCCTTCTACAAGGAAGCAAAAGCGCTCTGCGACAGCGGAAAGCTCGGAAGAATCCTCACTGTCAACATCCATTATAATGGTCTTGCGCGCCGTTGGGACTGGCAGACACTCCAGAAAAAGCTTGGAGGAAGCGTTTATAACACAGGTCCTCACCCCATCGGCATGGGTCTCGGATTCCTTGATTATTCGGAAGACGCTCAGGTCGTTTTCTCAAAGCTTGACCTTGCTCTGACCAGCGGTGATGCTGAAGATTACGCAAAGATCATCCTTACAGCCCCCGAAAAGCCCGTGGTTGACATTGAGATCAGCTCTGTTGATGCTTTCAATGACTTCACCCTCAAGATCCAGGGCACCCGTGGCACCTTCAAGTGTACTCCCGCAAAATACAGCATGAAATATATTGTCGACGGAGAGAATGTCGAGCGTCCGTACATCGAAGAAAGCATTCGCGGTGAAGACCACGAACCGATCTACTGCAGAGAAGAACTTATCACCCACACCGAGGAAGGTGAATATTCGGGAGATGCTTTCGGCATGGCGACGGCTCTCTTCTATGAAAGCCTCTATTTCGCTCTCACCGAGGAAAAACCCATCGCGGTAACTCCCGAAACAGCAGCAGCAGTCATCGGCATCATCGAAAAAGTCCATGCCGACAACAGACTTGAAAGAACTATCTGACAAAGGTGATATCATGTTCAAGACAGTAATACTCGGTTGTGAAAACTCTCACGCCAACTCTTTTCTGAAATCGGTGAAAACCGATCCCGTTTTTTCGCAGATCGAAGTCATCGGCGTTTACAGCGATGAAAAAGACAGAGCGCAAGCCTTGTGCGAGGAATTCGGTGTAAAAATGATGGAAAGCTACGATGATGAGGTCGGAAATGTCGACGGTGTCATCATCACTGCGCGCCATGGAGACAATCATCTGAAATATGCTCTTCCCTATATCAAAGATGGTGTTCCTTTCTTTATCGACAAGCCCTTCACCATTTCTACCGAAGAGGGCGAAAGACTTTGCAAAGAGCTTGTCGCAAACGGTTGTAAATTTACAGGAGGTTCCAGCCTCAAGCACGCTTCAAAAGTTAAAGAGCTTCGCAAAGAAAGACTTGAAAACAAGGGCGGAAAGACCCTCGGCGGATTTATAAGAACACCTATCGATCTTGCCTCCCCCTACGGCGGCTTCTGGTTTTACGCTCAGCATCTTGTGGAAATACTCATTGAAGTATTCGGCGAAGATGTGAAGACAGTTTCTGCATACCAATCGAAGGTCGGACTTTCGGCAATTTTCAGATACGAAGACTTTGATGTAACAGCTCTTTTTGCCGAAAAGAACTATGTTTATTATGCCGTTCGTCAGACAGAGGAGGGAGCCTTCGGCGGAGAATTTCCGGTTGAAGACGAATGCTTCAAGGGAGAGCTTATGGAGTTTCTGAAGCTTCTGACAAAAGAAAGCGACGGCGAAAAGACCGAAAGAATGATGAAGCCTGTTTATATCATGGACGCTCTGCAGAGATCTTTGAAAAACGGCGGCAAAGCAGAAGAGGTGAAATAAATGGGAAAAATGATACTTTCCGCTTTTGCGGACGAATACTGTGACAGCTTTTCCGGTCAGCTTGAATTCCTAAACCGTGAGGGCATAGGATATATTGAGATCCGCGGCGTTGACGGCAAAAACATCTCGACCCTTTCGGAAGACGAAGTGAAAAACTGCAAATGCGAGCTTGATAAGGCAGGCATCAAGGTTTCGTCAATGGGCTCGCCCCTTGGCAAATATCCCATCGAAGACGACATCAACGTGCATCTTGATACCGCAAAGAAAATTTTTGAATTTGCAAACATTTTCGGCACAAAGCTCTGCCGCGTTTTCAGCTTCTATATGCCAAAAGACAAAAACCCCGAAGATTACAAAGAAAAGGTTTACGAAAATCTCGAAAAGCTGATCTGCCTTTCGGAGGAATACGGCATCAGCCTCTGCCATGAAAACGAATGGGGCATCTACGGACAATCCCCCGAAAAATGCCTTGAACTTATAAATCATTTCGGAGGTCGTTTCCATACAGTTTTTGATATGGGCAACTATGTTCTTGACGGCTACAAGCCCTGGAAAGAAAACTATGAAAGCCTAAAGAACAGCATCAAATACTTCCATATCAAAGACGCTCTTTCTGCAGGAGCCATCGTTCCCGCGGGCTGCGGAGAGGCAAACATCAAGGAGATACTTTCCGATTTCGCAAGCTCTTCCGGCGAAGACTTCTTCGTCAGCATCGAGCCCCATCTCCAGACATTCTCGGGGCTCAATCAGTTTGCAGGAAAGGATTTTGACAACCCTTACAAATTCGAAACAAAAGAAAAAGCTTTCGAAGAAGATCTGCGCCTCTTCCGTGCGCTTTTCAATTAAAGGAGTAAAAAATGAAAACTATTTATACAGACAAACTCAGAACAGACATTTTTGAAAACCGCGACGCCATGTGCAAGGCAGCAGCACACGATATCAGCGAGAAGATCTGCGAACTGCTCAAAGAAAAAGAAACTGTCAACATCATCTTTGCGGCAGCTCCCTCTCAAAATGATGTTCTTCACTATCTTGCCACCGATAAAAGCATCGATTGGACACGCGTTTGCGCTTTCCACATGGATGAATATGTCGGTCTCCCCGAAGGCGCACCTCAAGCTTTCGGCAACTTCCTCAAGGAGCACATCTTCGGTCTTGTTCCCCTGCGTTCGGTGAACTACATCGACAGCACGGCAACCGACGCCAAGGCTGAATGTGCAAGATATGCAAAGATCCTTGCCGACAACCCCACCGACATCGTCATCATGGGTATCGGTGAGAACGGACACATCGCCTTCAACGATCCCGGTGTTGCAAAATTTGATGACCCCGAAGCAGTTAAGATAGCAGATCTTGACCTTGTCTGCCGCAATCAGCAGGTTCACGACGGATGCTTTGAAAGACTCGAGCTTGTGCCCGAAAAGGCTATCACTCTCACCGTTCCCACACTCGTTGGTGCAAAATATCTCTTCTGCATCGTTCCCGCACCCACAAAGGCTGATGCGGTGAAACTCACAATCGAAGGCGAGATCACCGAAATGGTACCTGCCACAATACTTCGCACTCACGACAATGCGAGAATGTATCTTGATGACGCAAGCTCGGTAAAGCTTGACATTTGACCCATGGTAACAAAAATAAAATCGGACAGAATAATCCTGTCCGACCGTGTTTTTGACGGTTTCATATATATAAAAGACGGCAAGATCGACTCTGTTTCGGATAAGGATATGCCGGCTGACAAGACCTTTGAACTCACATCAAAATATGTCTGTCCCGGCTTTATCGAAAGCCACACCCACGGAGGACTCGGATTTTCTTTCCTCACGGGAAGCATTGATGATATGGTGAACGCGTGCAATTTTCATCTTTCCCACGGCACCACCTCCATCGCACCGACAGTTTCGGCAGCACCTTTTTCGCAGATGAAAGAAGCTACTGCAAGAATTGCTCAGGCAAGAAAAAGCGAAAAGCTTCTTCCCGTCATCATCGGAGCACATCTTGAAGGACCTTATCTTTCGGAAAAACAATGCGGCGCTCAATATCCAGACTCCATCACACCTCCGATCAAAGAGGAATATGAATCACTGGTGAAGGAATTCGGAAAAGACATTGCAAGATGGACTTTTGCTCCCGAAAACGACAAAAACGGTGAATTTTGCAAATTCATTACCGAAAACGGAATACTCGCAAGCGCAGGCCACACCGATGCCACCCTTGCAGACATGGATGTCGCCATCCAAAACGGCTGCAAGCTCATCACCCACCTTTATTCCTGCACCTCGACAGTGACACGAAAAGGCTGCTTCAGAAGTCTCGGAGTGATAGAAAGCGCCTACCTTCGCGACGAGCTTTTCTGCGAGATCATTGCCGACGGAAAGCATCTGCCACCCGAGCTTATACAGATGATATGCAAGATAAAGGGCAAGGATTCTGTAATTGCGGTCACAGACAGCCTTGAGCTTGCGGGAACAGATGCCACCCACGGCTTTATGGGTGCCACTGAATACATTATCGAGGACGGCGTTTGCAAGCTTTGCGACAGAAGTGCTTTTGCAGGCAGCGTTGCCACAAGCGACAGACTTATACGAGTTCTGACAAGCGACTGCGGCATAGATATTGTGCAGGCAGTGAGAATGCTGACCGCAATTCCCGCAAAGCTTCATTCTCTCGGTAAAGGCTCAATCAAACCGGGGCTTGACGCCGATATCATCGCATTTGACGATGACATAAACATTGAAACGGTGTTTGTCGCCGGAAACTGTGTTTTTGAAAAATAACAAAAAAATACTCCGACGGTTTTGTTGGCCGTTGGAGTATTTTCCTATTCTGCTGCAAATTTTGACGGTGAAACACCCGTCATTTTTTTGAACTCCCGCGAAAAATAGCTCATGTCTGAAAAACCCGACATTTCAGCCGCTGTTGCCACCGAATACATTTCCGACAAAAGAAGTTCCTTGGCGCGGGAAATCCGAAGTTCATTGATGTACTTAACAGGAGAGGTTCCGAAGTTCTTCTTGAACAGAAATCTGAAATATTCAGAAGAAATTCCGCAAATTTCCGCAAGCTCCGAAACAGACAAATGCTCAAAAGTGTATTTTTCATGGATAAGCTCAACGGCGGGAGTTATGATACCAAGCTTTGACGACGGAAGATAGCTCGCTGCACGCTCCGAACGCATTCCGTAAAGGATAGAATAAAGCTCGGATTTGCATTTATATACATATCCGTCGCTCTTGGTTCTCCACGCCTTTTCGGCACTCTTAAAGGCGTTCATAAAAGCAGCGGGATTCTTCGGCGTGAAAACAAAAGGCTCGAAAACAAAATCCTCGGGAAAATCGAAATTTATGGCATAGCAGTCGCCTTCTTCTATCGTTTCCACATGATAGTCCGAAAATTTCGGCATATATACTATGTCGTGCTTTCTGACTGTGAGTTTTTCGTTCCCGAAGCAATATTTTTTCACTCCCTCGGAAAACATCGCAAAGCCGTGGGAACCGCGGTTTTTGTGCACAGCTGCTCCCTGTCCCGCGGAAACCTTCAACGCAATAACGATTTCCGAAACATCAAGGTCGGTATCAAGAAAGTTTTTCATTTTTCTCACCTCAGCTTTATTATACACATTTTTTGAATCAGGCAAGTTTTTTTGCATAATTGCGCAAATTTGTTTTGAAAAAGTCAAATTATTTGAATTGGTCATTGACTTTACCGCCGATTTTGATAAAATGAAATCAATAACTCAAACAGTTCAAGGAGAAAGCTATGTTCAAGACACTTCTTGCCGACCGCGAAACGATAGAAAACAAATACCATCTTCAAAGCAAACCCTATGACCACTTCAGCCATATGCAATATCACGGCTATGATTATGATGCGGGTACAGGGCTTTCCGAGGAAGAATTGAAGAAAAACCTTGCAAGCTATGCCGCAGAGATCGATAATCTTCCCCGCCCCGTCATCAAGGCAAAGCTTTTTGAATATGTTCTTGAGAACACAATGATCGATGTCAATGAGCACGACTATTTCATCGGTTTTTACAGTTGGGGTCGAATCATCTCTCCTCTCACCGTATACAAATGGGCAGACGAACTGAATGAAAAGCTCAAAGATGACACCACCCTTATGGCGGACTATAACAAGGCAGGGGTCTGCTACGGCTGGCTTGATTATGACCACACGGTGCCCGACTGGGATTCTCTGTGCACCCTCGGATTCAAGGGTATTCTTGAGCGCGCACGAAAGTCTTACGAAACCATGAAAGCCGACGGAAACCTCACCAAAAAGCAGGAAGCTTTTTTCAAGGGTGTTGAGATTGAATATACCGCAATTATCAACTTCCTTGACAGGCTCCACAAGTATTCTCTCACAAAGGACTTTGAAAAAGCCCCTCTCATTTCCGAATGCCTGAGAAATCTGCGCGACGGTGCGCCAAAGACCACCTACGATGTGCTTCAGCTCATCTATATCTATTTCATGCTCAGCGAAAGCGTTGAGCATTATCAGGTGAGATCCTTAGGCTACGGACTTGACTCAACTCTTCTTCCATATTTCAAAAATGACATCGAAAGCGGAAAGTTTACAAAAGAAGAGCTTTTGGAATTCATCGGATATTTTCTCATGCAATGGTCGGCAATCGACAACTATTGGGGTCAGCCCTTTTATCTCGGCGGCAGAACTGCACAGAAGAAAACTGTCGTGAATGAGCTTTCGTATCTGATACTTGATGTTTATGACAAGCTCGGCATCTTCAACCCGAAGATCCAGATCAAGGTAAATGCTGACACCCCGAAAGATTTTGTTCTCAAAGCCCTTGAAATGATACGCCACGGTAACACGAGCATCGTTTTCTGCAACGACGATTCGATCACAAAATCGCTCATGGCGCATGGTGCAACCTATGAAGAAGCCTGTGATTCAGCTCTGTCCGGATTCTATGAATATAAGGTCAAAGCAAAGGGAATCGGCATCTCCTGCGTTTATTTCAACGCTCTCAAGCCTGTTTCAATGGTTATTGACAGCGGTTTTGACACAGTGACCGGAAAACAGATAAGTCTCAAAACAAAAGATTGCTCACAAATCGCCAGCTTTGAGGAGTTCTATTCGCTTTATCTTGTGCACCTCAAGAATCTTTATCTGAATTACATCAATGCCATGCGGCCGCATGAGGAACAGATTCAGACCATAAATCCTTCCCTTATGTTTTCAGCCACTATTCCTGACTGTGTAAACTCTCTCACCGATGCTCTCGACAACGGAATCAAAAACGATTCGGGTATATTGCTTTCGGCACTCGGTTCGGCAATAGATGCTCTTATGGGGGTAAAAGAACTCGTCTTTGACAAAAAACTTCTGACACTTCCCGAGCTCAAAAAAGCTCTCGACAACAACTGGGAAGGATATGAAAAATACCGTCTTATCGTTGCAAATTCCCGACTCAAATACGGAAACGGCAACGAGGCAGCCGATCTTTATGCACCGGCAATCGTTAAAAATCTTTCTGACTGCTGTTCATCGCTGAAGAATGGACACGGACAACCTTATGAAGGAATTGAGCTTCATTCGGCAAGAGCTTTTGTTATCCACGGTGAAGCAACAAAGGCAACTCCCGACGGAAGATTCTCGGGTCAGGAGACTTCAAAGAATGCTTCTCCCTCCCCCGGCGCCGACAGATCAGGAATCACAGCTCTCATCAAATCGGTCACAACAATCGACCCGATTCTTTGCACCACAGGCTCATGTCTTGATGCCATGCTCCATCCTTCCGCTGTTCAGGGCGAGGACGGACTTTGTGCGCTTTATGCAGTACTTGATACCTATGTCAAAAAAGGCGGGCATTCGATTCATTTCAACATTTTCTCCCCCGAGCTTCTGCGCGATGCCCAGGAGCATCCCGAAAACTACAAAAACCTTCAAGTTCGTGTCTGCGGCTGGAATATTCTCTGGAACAATATGGACAAAAAAGAACAGGACGCTTATATTCAGCGTGCCGAAGGCATTCAATACTGACCAAATTTTCGCGGCAGGACAAAGCTTCTGCCGCGTTTTTTGTAAAAACCATATACATTTTGGTATATTTTCACAGATATCAGAACAAAAATCCGAAAAAACTGTAAAAAGTTCATTAATTACAGTAAGAAAATTACAGAATATATGCTATAATTATAATGTGATAAAAGATTTGTTCGGTTTGTATTTGATTTTACGATTTGGTTGTCAAAATCAAATATTGTATATTTTGTCTACTATTGATAAAATCAAATCAAAGGCTGAAAACTCTTCATCAACAGCAAAGGAGAAAAAACATGAAAAACAAATTTTCAAAAATTCTCAGCATCATTCTGTCAATTTGCATGATCGTTTCGATGTGCGCGTTCACAGTTATTTCAGAAGACGACACGGCAACACTTGCAGACCAAGCTGTAATTATGTACAGCACGGTGCAGCAGGCGACGGTCTGACGCTTGAGGCTCCCGGCTCGTTTGCAACTGTCGTTGCTGCCATCAATGAGAAATATAGCGCAGGCGACACTGTCACCATCAAGATCGTCAAAGGCGAATGGGATGATGTTGCCACGGCAACAAGCGCTCAGCTTAGCAGCGTTTATCATGCCTCCATGGCTGATATTCCCGAACATGCGGCAACAATTATTCTTACCAGTGCGGACGCTGCAAATCCTTCAAGACTTGCCTGGATAAATGATTATCAAACAGTCAACAACAAAGGAACAAACATAGCTCTCACCGGTCCCACTGTTCTCAAGGACATTAAAATGGTCGATTCCCGAATCAACCATTACTGGTGCGTTTATACAAGAGGACACAGCCTTACCATTGACACCGGCGTTGTATGGAAAGCCTCGTCGTACAATTCAACCACAGAAGTGTTCAGCTTTGAGGGAAGGGGCAGTACTCCCGAAATAAGCGGTGCCGCCCGCAACGACAATGACCCCTTCACCTTCTCTTCTCCCCTCACTCTCGAATTTGCCGACAATTCTTTTGGCAACTTCACATTCTTTGCCTTTGCAGGTTACAATGCTTCGAAGCTCGCTGTTTTTGAAGAGGACTTTACTTACAGATTCGGCGCAGATACAGCAAAGAAGATCCTTGTGGACAACATGGATAAATCCTCCACCTTCAAGAAAAATGTAAACCTTGTGCTCAACGGGACTACTGTCAAAGCACTGGTCGACAGAGATAACAAAACCGCTGCAACTTTACCGGTTATTGAGGGCGCTTTCCAGATTATCCGCAACAACGGAGCGACTGCAACCAACGCCGTCAACGGTTTCAAGGACACCGGAAGAACAACCGCTTATGATTGTTATGACATCACGGTTGAAACAGGAGCGGTGCTTGATGTAACAAGCGTTGCAGGAAAATACTCTGTTAATTCGACAGCGGTCGCGTATGCTCAGTCGGCAGATCGCAAGACCGCATGGTATTCGAAGGACGGTTATATCACTATCACTCAGCCCGGTACATACACAGTCAAGACCGCGGCATCCGTCGATGATATAAAAACAGCTCTTTCGGTTCCCGAGCTCTCCGCGCCCTATGCTTTTGAAGAATGGACAGATGACGGCAACGATACCATTACAGCAAGCGTCAGCGGTGTTTACTACATTTCCGCATCCGGAAGTGACGATAACAACGGCAAAAGCGCCTCCGCTCCCTTTGCAACACTTAAAAAGGCAATGGAAGCGCTTGGTACAAGCGAAGGCACAATCAAAATCATCGGCACATATTCCCCCACAAGCTCCGACTATACCTCTCACACTCAGAATATTGATATTGTAGGATACGATGAAACATCAAAGTTTGCGGCAATAAGCTTTGGCGGTCCCGTCACCTTCAAGAACATCACCTACACAAGGGGTACAAACTCGTACATTCTTTCAAGAGGTAACGACATAACTTTCGGTGAAGGCTTCAAAACCACATCAACAGACGACTGGATGGTATTCGGTAACGGTCAGAACAGCACCTCTGTCAATGATATAAATGTAACGGCCATGTCAGGTAACTTCACCGGCAAATTCAATGTAGGCGGTATCATGCCCAAGGCAGGTTATACCGTAAATAACGATGCAAACATCAATGTGTCGGGCGGAAGTATCGCAAACATCATCCTCGGAAGCACCAACTGGACCTCCTGCGGTGCAACAACCTTTGCAAAAAATGTTGTCGTTCAGCATGACGGCGGTACCATCACAAAGATCACCGCACCTGCAACAGGTAACGGAAGTCCCACAGCCATCACAGGCTCACTCATTGTTATAAACAACAACAGTGCCGCATCACCGACTTATGACGCAAGTCTTGACAGCATTTCGATTGGCTCGAAGTATTATATCAATTCAGGTGATGGCGGATATGTAAAACCTGTGGTTGATGCAGACGGCAACGCCGTGGCAGGAAAATTCCACATCACCATTAACGATGATGAAAACGAATCTGCAATGATCGTAAACGGCGACAGTAAAACATATCTTTCCGAAAGCGGTGAAGTCACTTTGCAGACAGGTACAACAGAGATTACCTATGCCAACTATCCTCCCAATCCCGGAACAACAATCCCCATGACCTGGAAAGAAATGGACAATGGATACATCACCCTCATCTTTGACGATGTTAGAGCTGATTTCCAGACCATCTTTGATATAGTCAGCAAGGAATACAACCTTCCTCTTTGTGCAGCCGTGCCTTCAAATAACATTAAGAACAATCCCGAAGCTCTCCACGAACTTCAGGACCGCGGCGGAGAGATCCTTTCGCACACAAAATCACATCTTGTAATCAAGCCCTTTGTAACTTCATGGGCAGATGTTGAAACACAGCTCGGCGATTCATACAGAATCCTCACAGAGAACGGCTTCAATGTCAACGGCATCATTCTGGCTGGCGGAACGGGTCAGATCGCCCAGACCGATACAGAATACCGCGGTCTTATCGAGCTTGTTACAAACAAGTACTACAAGTACTCCGACAAATACGGTCTTTCCACCCAGTACTGGAAGCAGCGCAACTGGTTCTCGGGAAGAACCCTCGATCAGCTCAAATCCATCGTTGACACCCACGCGGCAAACAAGACCTGGGAAGTCATCTATGGTCACGATCTCACCGAGATTTCGGGAGAAAACCTCCGCGCTTTCTGTGAATACCTTATCGAACAGCAGAATCAAGGAAGGATCAAGGTTGTAACCTACAAATATATGCACGAAAACTTCGGCGACTGGGAAAGCCCTGTTGATTTTGGAGACACCACATATACCGTCGAGTTTTACGGCACAGACCACGAAACACTTGTTGAAAAGCAGGTCATCGTTGAAGGCGAGGATGCAACCGCTCCCACCTCATTTGCCCTTGCCGAGGGATATACTCTTGAAGGCTGGGACGGAGAGCTTGAAAATATTGACACAACCGCAAGGTTTATGCGATATGTAAAGATGCTGACGGAAACACAGTCGGCACAGATGTAGATAGCGTCATCACCCCTCCTCCGTATGTAGCTCCCACACTTTTCTATGTTGACAGCACAAACGGCGACGATTCAAACGACGGCGAAACCGCGGAAACGGCTCTTGCTTCGCTGAACCAGGCAATCGCCATCGCAGACTCAGACAACCCATTTGAAGTAAAAATCATTGGAACTTGCACTCTCCCCACAACCATCAATGCCCACGAAGGTATGCTGACCATCTCGGGTTATGATTCAAGCTCCGAAATATCTACCGTGGCAAGCGGAGGGTATACGATTCTGGGTGATATCACTCTCAAGGACATCAAGTTCACCAACGGTCTTTACGCCTGGGTATCCCTTTGCGGCAACAAATTTGTTGTCGGTGAAAACGTTACCGTTTCGGGCAGTCATCAGATCGCCCTTGGTGCAAATTACAGCAAAACCGATACAGGCTTAATGTATTCTGAAATTTATTCGGGCACATGGAACAAGCTGGCAATCGGCCCGATCGCGGCATCTTCGGTACGCACCATAACAAAGGATGCTTATATGTACCTTGACGGCGGTGTGATAAATGATCTTATCATCGGCGGCGATGGTTGGTCATCGAGCCACAAAGGAATCAACTTTGCAGCAAATGTTGCGGTTAAGGCTGACAGCGGCACTCTGAAGAAAATCCGTCTGGGCATAGACAACTACGCTCCCTCTTTCGCGGGTGCTGTTATGTTCATTCTCAACAACGGAATGACCATCACAACAGTTGATTCAACGATTGAAAATATGACAACCGACAAATATCTTGTATATTCTGCCGAGGGCGGATATGTTGATTTCGTTTATGAAAACGGCAAAACTGTGGCAGGCAAATTCAAGATCACTCCAAACGACGGCAAATATGCCGTCATCGAAAATGGCGAAAACAAGAAATATGTCTTCACGGAAGCCGAGGTAACACTTGAAAAAGGCACCACAAATATCACATACGGCAACTCCTCAGATCTTGATATTGCAATCAAGGTCAACAACGGCACAAAGGAATATGTCTTCGGTGTCGAAGACAGCGTAACACTCACTGTCGGCGGAACAGTTTCCTTCCCCGAAAGCATAGAGAAAAGCGGCTGTCTCTTCGGCGGTTGGTATTCTGATGAAGCCCTTACAACTCCCATAGCAAACGGAAGCACAATCACCGCAGGCACGACTGTTTATGCAAAATGGATCGAGCTTGATGACAAAGATCTTTTTGTCGAGGGAGTCCAGATCAGATTCTCGGCTCCCACAGGTCTGCGTTTTGTGAACAACATCACCCACAATACCCGTTCGGCGATCGTTGCTCTCAACAGCGCAAACTCAGCTCTTGATCCCGAAAACGAAGCATTTAACGCAACCGATGGCATAAGCTACGGTTCGATCGTCTTGCCCGCAAAGTGTCTTGACGGCAACAAGCTTGAAAAGGATGCTGTACACGAATACAATGGCAAGAACTATTCGCAAAGACTGTTCCCGCAAAGAACATCTTTGAAACTCTTACCGACCATGACAGATACACCGCAGTGCTCATCAACATTCCCGACAACAACCTTTCGACCGATTACGCTGTTCGTCCGTATATTACATACACCGACGCATCGGGTATGACTCGCACCGTTTACGGCGCGCAATATACCGCAAACATATACGAGGTCGCGGCAATCATTTATGAAGACGGCGCTTCAGAATATCCCGAAGCAAACAGAGAAGCCATCCTCTCACATCTTTACGAAAACATTCTTCTCAAAAACGACGGTATCGACAACAGCCTTGCAAACACCTACCGAGCACTCAACATCGACAAGAAGCTGACTGTAGGATATATCGGCGGCTCGATCACAAATGGTTCTTCGGCAGCAAAGCTTGTGAATGCTGACGGAACCGTTTCAGCAGAAGGCGGCGACATAAACAATTCTTATGTCAACCGTACAACTGCGTGGTTTGAAGAGTCCTTTCCCGAGGCTCAGATCGAGTTTGTGAATGCAGGTATTTCCGACACCGCCACAAACTTCGGCATCTATCGCCTTGAAGATCATCTCATGAACACAAACGGTCATGAGATGCCCGATCTTGTGTTTGTTGAATTCACATCTAACGACTGGACAAATAATGACGGTATTTCTCAGGATGCAAACGATCTTTACCGCCAGGCAGAATCGATCGTAAGAAACATTTATTCACACAATCCTTATGCTGACATTGTCTTTCTCTTCACCGCGCGCAGTCTTACCAACAGCTCCCGCGTCCAATATGTGAAGGTGGCACAGGAATATGGTATTCCTTATGTTGATATGGGCGTTCCCATGCAAGCTCTTATGACAGAGCGCGGAGCCTCCAACGAAGCTTCGGGAACCTATTATTACACGGTCGACAATCTCCATCCGTCGGCAAAGGGTTATGAAGTATACTTCGGAGAGATTCAAAAGCTTCTAAAGGCAGAGCTTATTGACAGCAAGGTATATTACACCGAAAAATACAACTATTCCGAAAATATGCCCGAACAGCTCAACCGCTCGCTCTGGCTTAATCCTCAGATAATTCCCGCCTCCGGGTTTACTGTTTCGGGAAGCGTAAGTGCAGGGTCAGGACTTACCTCGGATATGTACGGTACTTCAAAGACAACCTCTGCCGCAACTGCGGTGACATCCGATTCGATAGTTGTGACAGGAACGGATGCCACAGCGGAATTCACCTTTACCGGCACAAGCTTCGGTCTTATCTTCGGCATGAACTCCTCGGGATTTGACATCGATTATCAGATCGACGGTCACGGCTGGAAGAAAGCAGAGGTAGACGAGGATCTTTTGTCATTCCAGAAATATTCCCACTCTCAGCTTATCGTATTTGAACAGGAGCTTGCCTACGGAGAGCACAAAATCGAGCTCAAGTTCAATGCCACAAGTGACGGCAAGGTCAATGTTCGGATCGGCGGCGCCGCAGTTTCGGGTGTTGACAACGGACTTCAGAAGATCTTCGCACTCACCATCGATGACGGTCCGAAGGTTGTGGCATCCAATCAGATCCTTGATGTTCTCACAAAATACGACGCTCACGCAACATTCTTTGTTGTGGGCACAAGCTGTAATGATTCCACGAAAGAAGTTCTCAACAGAATGCTTGAATCTGACTGCGAGATCGGAAACCATTCAAATCGTTGGACAGGTATCGCAGAGCTTACTGCTGATGAAGTTTTGTCAGATTACAACGCCTGCCAGACTAAGGTGTACAATCTGACAGGATACTATCCGACAATATACCGCGCTCCCGGCCTTTCGATGTCAGAGACAGCATTTGCAACAATTCCCGTGCCTGTTATGGGTGGCTACAGCATCGGCGCCGACTGGGACGCTTCCACCACATACGAAACAAGACTTAATAATCTGCGCAACGCCATAGGCGACGGCAGAGTGGTTCTCATTCATGACCAGGAGGCAAATGTTGCCGTGCTTGAAATTGTCATTCCCGAAGTGCTTGAAGAGGGCTACAAGATCGTGACCGCATCCGAGCTTATAAAGCTTCGCGGCTACGGACTCACACAGTATGCACAGATCCAGCACAAGAATTTTGCAAAATAATCTTCAAACAGCAAAGCTCCGAACGGATTCCGTTCGGAGCTTTTTCCGCATTGCTGTCAGAAAAAAGAATTGTCAACCCATAAAAAAGAGTCAATATTCTTGACTTTACAGATCCGGAATACTATAATAAAAGTATCACTTACAGGAGAATTTGAAGCATATGAATTTTGTCGTCGAACCCGAAAAAAAGATACCTGTATGCGACGAATGTGATGTTTTTGTCGCAGGAGGAAGCTGTACCGGAGTTTTTGCCGCAGTCAGAGCCGCAAGAATGGGCGCAAAAGTTGTTCTTGCCGAGCGCGAAAACTGTCTTGGCGGTATGGCGACCGCCGCTCTTGTCAACATCTGGCACAGTCTCAAAGACACCGATTACAAAGAGCAGGTCATTGCAGGACTCACCGCCGAGATGACCGAAAGACTTGTGAAAAGCGGCTCTGCCATCCTTGACGATAACCCTTCCACCGCAATAACCTTTGATCCGAACAGGCTGAAATATGAGCTTGACAAGCTGGTGAAGGAAGAAAAGATCAAGGTCTATCTCCACACCGTCTGCGCTGATGTTTTGTGTGACGGAAACAAGATCACCGCCGCCCTTATCGAAAACAAGGACGGGAGAAGTGCTGTCAGAGCAAATTTTTTCATTGATGCCACAGGCGACGGAGATCTGATGAAGCGTCTTGGCGCGGCGGGCTGCAAAGGCTCTCCCTTACAGCCGCCTACCCCTTGTTTTCTTATGCAGGGATCGCTTGACGGCGTCGATTACAAAAGCATAATCCTTGACCACGGTGCCGAATTCGGGCTTGACAATGATTTCGGATGGAGCGCACCCGTGCCGGGGCTTGACGGAATTTCTCTGCGTGCGGAGTTTCATGTTTTTGGTGCCGATTGTTCAAAGGCTTCTGATCTGACTTTTGTTGAAATGGAAGGCAGAAGAAAAGCCTATGCCTTTTGTGAAGTCATCAACAAATACGCGAACACAAATCTGAGAGTTGTTTGCCTAAGCTCGCTTGCAGGAATCCGTGAGAGCAACCATTATGATTCAATAACGAAAGCTTGCGGTTGGGATATGCTTTACGGAAAGCGTTATGAAGATGCGGTGCTTAACGGCACATACAGAGTTGATGTCCACGATGAAAAAGGCGGAGTGAAATTCTATTATCTTGACGGCAAGACCGTTTATATGCATGGAGTACAGCGCAACCATGTATATGGCGACTGGCGTGCCGAAAAAGGCATCACCTCCCCCGCCGCAAAGTTTTATCAGATCCCCTTTTCGGTACTTGTGCAAAAGGAATGGGAAAACATCATCGCCGCAGGGCGTATGATAAACGCCGATACCATGGCATTCGGAGCTTTGCGCGTTATGGTCAACCTCAATCAGCTGGGTGAGGCAGCAGGCGTTGCCGCGGTCATGTCGATCGACAAAAATTGCCCTGTCAGCAAGCTTGACGGAAAAGAAGTAAGAAAAAAGCTTCGCGACGGAGGCTCGGCACTGTAAAAAAACTTCCATTAAATTTCAAAAAACTATTTACAATTTATGCCTTTTATGATAGTATAAAGATAATGCCGAAACAAAAGCGTTCAGACGAAAGGAGAGTTTTTATGAATTACGCAGACGAAAAAATACTTGGTCAAATCGATGCCAAGGCAGAAGAGCTCAAGAGCAGAATACTTAACACAAAATCGGAGTATCCGAGAAATGCCAAAAAAATATATGTTTCAAATAACGGAGACGACAACAACGACGGCGAAACTCCCGAAACAGCTATCGCCACACTCGGCAAGCTGAACGCCATGGACATAAAGCCCGGGCAGGTCGTGCTTTTTGAAAGAGGCGGCGTGTGGAGAGGTCTTTTGTGGGCACGTACCTGCGTAACCTATTCCGCCTACGGCGAGGGTGAAAAACCGAAGCTTCTCGGCAAAGGTGGTACTGCCGAAGGAAAAGAAAGCTGGGAAAAGACCTCAGTTCCCAATGTTTGGGTTATGACAAGAGAGATTACGGATGATGTCGGAAACATTCTCTTTGACGGAAAATACTATTCAAGAAAACGCTTTTCCGCCTTCGAAAAAGAACTTCCCGACGGCAGAAAAGAGTGGACCCGTCCCGACGGTGTCGGTCCTTATAACGGTCTTACCGATCTCAAGGAGAATCTTCAGTTCCATCATGACAAGACAGATAACAAGGTGTACCTCTACTGCGACAAAGGAAATCCCGGCGAGGTATACAAGACTGCAGAAGTTGTTTGCAAAGGACATTGCATCCAGCTTACAAACGGATGCACCATCGACAACATTTGTGCAATGTATTCGGGTTCTCACGCCATGGGAGGCGGCACTGCCGTAAAGGTCACCATTCGCAATTGTGAGATAGCCTGGTGCGGAGGCTCCTTCCTTGACGATACAACGCTTTTCGGAAACGCCGTGGAGCTTTATGGAAGTTGTGACGGTTTTTATGTAACCGACAATTATATCCACGACATTTATGACACCGGTATCACCCATCAATACTGGTCTACCACAGTACCCGCATATATGCACGATTGCCGTTATGAACGCAATCTTATCGAGTATTGCTACTGGAACATCGAATATGTTGCAAGAGGCGACTATTCCGATGACAACCGCATGAGTGAAATATACATATGCGACAATATTCTTCGCCATGCCGGCGAAGGCTGGGGCACAGTCCGTGCAGGCGGCGGGAAAACAGGTGCTCACATCAAGGGCTGGCCCATCGAAAGCCCTGCAGATAATATGTATATGAGCGGCAACATCTTCGACCGTTCAAGCTCTTATCTCATCGACTGCGGCATGAGTGATGAAAAATATATGCCAGTCATGGAAGGAAACACCTACATCCAGTACGAGGGCGCTCCCTGGGGTTACTGCGGAGTGAACGATCCTCAGGGCAGACAAAGAGACAATGGGGATCAGTATGGCGGCTCATGCCTGTTCTTTAACGAAGAACTGGAAAAGGCTCTTGCCGAAAAGGTAAAGGAAAAATCAGCTGTGGTTTACGCGGTTAAAGGCTGAGTTTTATTATCAGCTTCAAACATTCGGAACTATATTTGAACGGAATCTCCGTCACAAAACAACCCCATCCAATCAAGCTTTTGCTTGTTTGGATGGGATTTTTCATAATATATAAACCATAGTATTTATCAATAAAGCTCGGCAAAAAACACAAAATAATAATTACTTTGCAAGCATTTGACAAAACAACGCTAATATGTTACAATAATGGTAAAATCTCAGTTGTACGCTATTATTAACACTCTTCTCAGATTGGGAGGTGCCGTAAATCCGGCTTACCCATTTGTGCAATAAGTAAAAACAAAATATCAGGATATTTCAATTAATGACAGCTAAAAAGGAAAGGTGTTTATGGATTCAATTTTAGACTTCTGGTATCAGATGACGGCAAATCCGCTTTTGTTTGTTGCGGTAATGCTGACACTCGGTGTTATCCTCGTGAATGGATGGACGGATGCTCCAAACGCTATTGCGACCTGCGTTGTAACAAGATGTATGCCTCCCAAAGCGGCAATACTTATGGCGGCAGTCTTCAACTTTCTCGGAGTTTTTGTGATGACCAAGATAAGCAATGAGGTTGCCGTCACCATCACAAGCATGGTGAATTTCGGAGACAATTCCGGGCGCACAGTAATCATTGTTCTGTGTGCAGCAATGCTCGCCATCGTTATTTGGGCAACCCTTGCCTGGGTATTCGGAATTCCTACCAGCGAAAGCCATGCTCTTATCGCCGGTCTTACCGGTGGTGCAATGGCTCTTTGCGGTCTTGATGCTATTGTATGGAGTCAATGGCTGAAGGTTATCTACGGCATTGTGATCTCAGTAACCATGGGATTCGGTTTGGCTTGGCTGATATGCAAGCTTGTGATAACAATTTTTTATAAAGCAAATCGCCCGAAAACCGAACCGTTTTTCAAAGGGGCTCAGATAGCTGGTTCTGCCGCGATGGCTTTTATGCACGGAGCGCAGGATGGACAAAAGTTTATGGGTATTATCCTGCTGTGCGTGTTTACTCTTCAGGACACAGGAGCTTCGGGTACAACATTTTCCATTCCCACATGGCTTATGATACTTTGCTCGGTAGTTATGGGTGCAGGAACCGCCATGGGCGGCAAAAAGATCATCAAATCCGTCGGTATGGATATGGTTAAGCTTGAAAAGTATCAGGGTTTTTCCGCCGATATTGCCTCTGCAATTGCTCTTGTTTTCTGCTCGGTGTTCGGTCTTCCCGTATCTACCACTCATGTAAAAACCACCTCCATTATGGGTGTTGGCGCCGTTAAAAGAATATCTGCCATTAACTTCGGCGTCGTAAAAGAGATGGTGTTGACATGGATACTTACCTTCCCCGGATGCGGACTTCTCGCATTTTTGGTAACGAAACTGTTCTTGTTAATATTCAACTGATAGAAAGGAATTTTGAAAAATGGCTAAAAGTGATAAATTTTATTTCGAGAATTTTGCGGAACGCGCTGTGCTTTCCAAAAAGGCTGCTGTTTATCTTGTGGAATGTCTTGAAAACTACGATCCCGACAAAATTGAAATGATGATGCATAATATGCATGAAATCGAACACGCCGCCGACATAAAGAAGCATGAAATGAATGATGCTCTTGCAAAAGCGTTTGTCACCCCGGTTGACCGTGAAGACCTCGATATGCTGAGTTCTAACCTTGACCATGTAACCGACAATCTGGAAGAGATCATGCAGAAATTCTATATCTACAACATTAACACAGTTGATCATTCTGTAATAGAATTTGCAAAAAAGCTCGTTAAATCTTGTGAATTACTCTGTTCTCTCATGGATGAGTTTGAAAATTTCAAGCGTTCCAAGAAGATCCATAACCTCATCGTTGAGCTCAACGATGCCGAAGAGGAATGCGACAAACTGTATCTTTCATCAATGCGCGAACTTACAAAAAACTCCGGCGATGTCCTCAATATAGTTTCCTGGCATGAGATTTACGAATGCTTTGAGGCTTGTGCAGATGCTTGCGAGCATGTAAGCGAATGTGTCGGATCGGTTATTATGAAAAACACTTAAGTTTTGCACCAAGCTCCTTACTTAAATCCGGTTTTGCAGTTGTATTGATAAATCATCTTTTTTGATTATCAAACCACATGCAACAAATATCTTGAATCTTTCACGCTTTCGCAGCAAAACAATATGCAGTCAAATACACAGAGAGGAGGAATTGTATATGAATATTCTACACATAAAATACGCGGTAGAAGTGGCAAGGCTTGGTTCTCTGAACAAGGCGGCGGAAACTCTGCTCATTGCACAACCCAATATTAGCCGTTCCATCAAAGAGCTTGAAGCCGATCTCGGAATTTCGATATTTAATCGCAGCGCCAAGGGAATGGAGCTTACTCCTGAGGGCGAGGAATTCATAGGTTACGCACAAAATATTTTGAAGCAGATCGATGAAGTGGAAATGGTCTACAAGCAGGGGGCTCCCAAGAAGCAAAAATTCTCCATATCTGTTCCTCGCGCCTGCTATATTTCGGATGCCTTTGCCGAGTTCTCAAAACATCTCAGCGACGATCCTGCCGAGATATTTTATAAAGAAACAAACTCGCAAAGAACGATCAACAATGTGCTGAACAGAGATTACAAGCTTGGAATCATTCGCTATGCGGAGAATTATGATAAATACTTTAAGGCTATGCTTGAGGAAAAAGCTCTTTCCTATGAGATGGTTGCTGAATTTACCTATGTCCTCATTACAAGCCGCAACAATCCGCTCGCGCAAAAGGATGAGATAACATTTGACGATCTTGTGCCGTATATAGAAATCGCTCACGCCGATCCTTATGTTCCCTCCTTGCCTCTTTCCAAAGTGGTAAAGGAGGAGCTTCCCGACAATATCGACCGCCGTATATTCATTTTTGAGAGAGCAAGCCAATTCGACCTTCTCTCCGAGAATCATGACACGTTTATGTGGGTATCTCCCGCATCGCAAAAGGTTCTTGACAGGTACGATCTTGTACAGAAAAAGTGTGTTGATATCAAAAAAGTCTACAAGGACATTCTTATATACAGAGAAGGCTACAAGCTGACAAAGCTTGACAAGCAATTCATTACCGCACTCTGTGATACAAGAAGAAAATACCTTAAATAACAATGATGGCTTTGCAAAACTGCAAAGCCATTTTGTATAGATACGATATATATCGATATTGATAATACCGATATAACATTTTAATTATTCCCAAGCCTTTTTGCTTGTGATATAATGAAGCCGTAAATAAAAAAACACACTCACAAGGAGAAAAAAGTTATGGCTCGTTTTACATTACCCCGCGATCTCTATCATGGCAAGGGTGCTCTTGAAGCACTGAAAACTCTTAAAGGAACTCGCGCAATGGTTTGCGTAGGTGGCGGTTCCATGAAGCGCTTCGGGTTCCTTGACAAAGTCGTTTCTTATCTTAAGGAAGCAGGCATGGAAGTTGAGCTCTTTGAAGGTATCGAGCCCGATCCTTCCGTAGACACTGTTATGCGCGGCGCAGCGGCTATGCAGAAGTTCCAGCCCGACTGGATCGTTGCAATCGGCGGCGGTTCGCCCATCGATGCTGCAAAGGCAATGTGGATCAAATACGAATATCCCGAAATCACTTTTGAAGAAATGTGCGTAGTGTTCGGTATTCCCGAGCTCCGCAAGAAGGCTCGCTTTGTTGCAATTCCTTCCACTTCCGGTACAGCCACCGAGGTTACAGCTTTCTCGGTTATTACCGACTATAAAAAGGGTATCAAATATCCTCTCGCTGACTTCGAGATCACTCCCGACATCGCAATCGTTGATCCCGAGCTTGCTGAAACAATGCCCAAGAAGCTCACCGCTCACACCGGTATGGACGCTATGACTCACGCAATCGAAGCATATGTTTCCACTGCTAACTGTGAATTTACCGATCCTCTTGCTATTTTTGCAATCAAGATGATTCAGGACAATCTTGTTGATTCCTACAACGGCGACATGACAAAGCGCGCTTCTATGCACAACGCTCAGTGCCTTGCAGGTATGGCATTCTCCAATGCTCTTCTCGGCATTGTTCACTCTATGGCTCACAAGACCGGTGCTATCTTTGAGGATCTCGGCGCTCACATCATCCACGGTGCTGCAAACGCCATGTATCTTCCCAAGGTTATCGCTTTCAATGCAAAGGATGAAACTGCAAAGAAGCGTTACGGCGTAATCGCTGACTACATGGGTCTTGGCGGAGCAAATGACGATGAAAAGGTTGCAAACCTTATCTCTTACCTCCGTGGCATGAACGACGCTCTCAGCATTCCTCAGTGCATCAAGAACTACGGCCTTGACAGCCTCCCCTGCGAAAACGGTTTCATTCCCGAGAACATCTTCCTCGAAAGACTTCCCGAGATCGCAAAGAATGCAGTTGCAGACGCTTGCACAGGCTCTAACCCCAGAAAGATTTCTGTTGAAGAGATGGAAAAGCTTCTTAAGTGCTGCTATTACGACACCGAAGTTGATTTCTAATAACGGTTAACTCGTAAATATAAAAAATGGCAGTTACCGATCTGCTCGGTAACCGCCATTTTGCGAATGGAAAACAAAAATGTATAGAAAGGTCGTTTCGGGAAGATGCGACCTTTCTGTTTGTTGTAATATTTCAAAACAAATTACAAAATTATTGTTGAAATATTGCAGATATTGTGATATTATATATACATAAATATATGGCAGAGGTAATTGTTGTGATATCATGATTATCTTCCCTTTCCCTCAAAAGTACAATTATAAAATTTTCAAGCAGTTTCTCTGTCATGGTGAAGCTGCTTATTTTTATCGGTAACATAAATATCGATTCGGGCTATATCGATACTTATATTACCGATATAACATTTTAATAATTCCCAAACCGCCAAGTTTGTGTTAAAATATTAACAGATCAATAAGGAGGCGGCAAATGAACGGATATTCTATCCCCAAGGCAACGCTTGGAAGACTTCCGAAATATCTTGAATACCTTAGAAACCTGCCGGAATCGCGCTGTACAATATCGGCGACCGCAATTGCTGGGGCGTTATCGCTCGGTGATGTTCAGGTACGCAAGGATCTTGCAGCCGTAAGCGGTGCAGGCAAACCAAAAATTGGTTATGAAACCGACAAATTGATTACCGACATTGAAAGCCATCTCGGGTACGAGAGACTGACGAATGCGGTTCTCGTTGGCGCAGGAAAGCTTGGACGCGCACTGCTCGATTACGATGGGTTCGAAGAGTTTGGGGTAAAAATCGTTGCCGGTTTTGATTGCAACGAGCAAGTCATTCAAATAAGTAACACCTCAAAATCAATTCTCCCCATCAAGAAGCTCAATGACTATTGCAGAGAAAACAAGGTCAAACTCGGAATTATCACGGTTGGTCAAGGCTCGGCGCAGGATGTTTGCGACAAGCTCGTGGAAAGTGGCATTGAAGCGATATGGAATTTTGCCCCCATCACCTTAAAAGCGCCAAACGGAGTACTTCTCAAGCAAGAAAATTTAGCGTTATCCCTCGCATATCTCAACAACCAAATCAGTAAATAATTTTTAGGAGGACATAAAAATGGAACTCAAAACCTATCAGATTGTAGACAGTGTAGAAGCGCTGCAAGAAGCGAACACTCGCGTGAGAGAGGCTCAGAAGATATTTGCAACCTACACCCAGGAACAGGTTGACAAGATCTTCCTGGCAGCTGCATC
>JAZSFD010000125.1:0-2106 GCA_045532035.1 Eubacteriales bacterium
TTTGAAATGATCCGAAAGGAGGTGAGATAATGGTAGACGTAAAATATCAGTTGGATCCCAAGGATCAGGTCACGGTCATCCGCTTTAACAAAGCAGACGGTCTCGTACACATTGACACTTTCGATAAGGACTTGATTGAAAGTCTCAAGGCGGCACAGAAAAAAGAGCCTGTGATGTTTATCGTGAGTGAGCCTGACCGTTACGGTTGTGTCAGCGCGCTTTTCCCCGAAGCACTTCTTGATGTTGGATTTCATTCCTACGAAGAAGAATGGGAAAAGGACAAGCTCAGACTCTTCCCAAAATGCGAAGGTCTCGCGGATCTGATGACCAACGCGCTCTGTGAAACGGAGTAATACGTTCTCCGAAAATGGCAGGTGGGAGCAGACCTCCCATCTGCCACCACCCACCAAAAACTATGATACAGGAAACAAAGAAAAGACATTTTCACCCATCGCACACAGCGTATGCTGGAAAACAGGATAAAGCCGAGGCTCGCCTCGACATATCACATCGCCCGGCAACGCCGTGCGGTGGAGATTTATGGCTATTTCAAGCCTTTTTGCAAGGTTTACGAGAAAAGCCTCATTTGTTGCATGAGCCTCAAACGGCACAATATTTCAAAATTCGAGCCTCATAATCCCAAAATTCCTAAGGTTTTCAGGCTTTTCCCGAGGCTCAAATCAACATCACAAACGAAAGGATCATTACAATGGAAGATAACAAAAAGAATCAAGAAGCAATGCCGGCGAAAAACGTTCGCCTCCGTGTAGACCAATGGGAGGACTGTGACCGACTTACCAAGAAGCTGTCTCTGCCCTCGGAAAAGCACTTCATCCGCGATGCCGTGGACTTTTATATCGAGTTTCTCAATGCGAAAAGCTCCTCCAAGTTCCTCACTCCTGCCCTTGAGTCTGTCATTGACGCCAAGAACCGTGACAGCGAAGGACGCATCAACAGAAACCTTTACAGGCTGGCGGTAGAGCAAAATCACCTTGCAAGAATCATCGCATACACCTACGATATTCCCGATGAAGTGGTGAAAGAGCTCCGTGCGCAAGCCATTCGTGACGTGCAGGAAACCAACGGTACGATCCGCGTGAACGAAATCATTCGAGGTAGCTGAGAGTGGCAAAGCTCATTCTGAAGGCTCCTTACTACAAGCCCGGACACAAAACCGAGGAAGGTCGTGGGCGCGGTGGAATGCTGGAATACGTGGCAACTCGTGAGGGCGTTGAGCTTCTGCGAGGTGGATTGGTTGATTATATCGGCAATCGAAAAGGCTCCTGCGGACTCTTTTCCGACAAGGATGTGACCATCAATCTGAAGGAGCTTTCCGAGGAGATCAATGAGCATCGCGGCAACGTTTGGACTTTAATATTCTCTTTGAAGCGCGAGGATGCCGAGCGTTTGGGCTACAATACCGCCGAGCAATGGATGTATCTTTTGCGCTCACGGCGCAATGATATCGCAAAGGAAATGAACATCGATCCTATGAACTTTCGATGGTACGCAGCCTACCATAACAAGGAGAAAAATCCTCACGTACACATGCTGGTTTGGTCGGATAGACCCTCCGAGCCCTACCTCTCGCCCACGGGTATTCACAACATCAAACAGAAGATTGCCGGCGATATCTTTCGCTACGAAATGATGTCGGTTTACAAAAAGCAGACCGAGATTCGTGACGGTCTGAAGGATGAATTTCGCCAGAAATTGCGTGAGCTTGCGGACAAATTGAAGAAGAATCCCGGAGAGATATCCCCCGAGCTGTATCAAAACTTTTATCTGCTTTGTCAAAATCTTTCGGAGCATAAGGGCAAGAAAACCTATGCTTATCTCGATAGAAAAACAAAATCCTTGGTGGATGATATCGTAAAAATTCTTGCAACCGACAAAAGAATTGCGGAGATGTATGACCTCTGGCACGAGCTTCGTTGCGAGACATTCCGAACCTATACCGATGTGATGCCCGACAAGACCGCGCTGGAGGACAACAAGGAATTCAAATCCATTCGCAATCAGGTCATCACGGTTTCCGCGAATATTGGTACGCCCTCCGACGTTCCCTTTCACGATGTTGGCTACGATTACAGCGAGCTGAAGGAT
>JAZSFD010000071.1:0-7194 GCA_045532035.1 Eubacteriales bacterium
TTATGTTGTTAATATATTTATCGAATATCAAACCATAATTTGACAAATTATTTTGCGGGACGATGTGGGCATCGTCCCCTACAATTATTTTTGACAGTAATTCTTTTCTGTCCTTTACACAGATTGTAATAAAATATGCCCTGGGTGTTGAATAAACATAGCCTTTTAATCTTGTTGGTTTTCGTTTTGGTAAATCCATTATTTCACCTTGCTATCATTACGAGTACACCTTATATAGCGGCTCTTTAAGGATGTTCTTATTTTACTGTGATGCGAAGGGCATGACCTTTATCATAAGGGTTGCCTGTGAGCACATACTGCGGAATGACGGTGTCCCGTCCGTCGGCAGTCTTGGCAAGAATCTCGGTATAATAGTCACCGTGCTTGTGTCCGGTGAATATTCCCTTGATGATATCACCGTTGTTTACGATGAGGTCATATACCGTCTTGGATGCACCCTCGGTACCTGCTTTGCCGATATAATTGTTGTAGAAATCATAAACATTTCCGTCATTACCTCTTATCGCGTACACTTCGGTATCCTCGGGATTTCCGGTGCAAAGAGGAATATGGAAGCAGAGAAGAACAGTGTAGCCCTTTTCTCTTGCAAGAGCAAGATCTGTCTTGAAGGGTTCTATCTGTACATCCCAGAATTTTGACGCGGCACCATCATCCATCTGGATGATCATTACACGTTCGTCAAGTATTTTTGAAGTATAATAAATGTCATGATTCCAGTTTTCCTGGAGAATCTCCATTCTCGATTCAAGGCTTGTGGGGTCGGGAGTTTTGGGATTATCCTGGCAGCGTCTTGTTGCCTCGTGGTTACCAAGAGTAACCAACGCTTCGGGATAAGGCTTGAAAACATGTTCCCACATAAGCTCAATGGCGCCCCAGGACATATAGTCAAGAACGTCGCCCGTAACTACGATCTGATCGGCAGTGCTTGCGTATTCAAGGCTTCTTACGGCATTGGGCACAGAAGCAGCATTTGCAAGCCATTTTCTGCCCGCATAGGTGGCAAGAATCGAAGGATTTGCCTCCTCGAAATCGCGGTCATTGAGATAGTTGAAATGCAGGTCAGAAACCTGAACGATCTCAACAGGCTCTTTGTCGCTGTCGGTATCGATCTCGGCCTCTCTTATCATAAGACCGGAGTTTTTGAGCTGATAGATCCAGTTCTTGGGATCATCGGCAGTTCCCACAACATCAATCTTTTCGTCCTGTTCAAAGCTCTTTTTCAGTGCTTCTCTTGTCTGGTTGACAAAGGTTTCAAGAGCAAGCTTTTCGTCCTCGGGAATGTTTTCTTCGGCAAGTCTTTCGGTCACCATTGTTCTGAAATTGATGCTTTGTTCATCGGTATAGAGTATGTTTTCTGTTCCGAAAAGATCGTTGTAAACAATATAACCCTTGACAAGATACTGAATTTTACTCTTTTCGATTTCTGAAAGCTCGCGAAGGATCACCGAGGTGTCAGCATCAGCAAGAGGATATTTTGTGGCTGCAGAGAAATTATATGTGAAGGTGGATTCGGCAAGCTTTTCTTTGTCAACGATAACGATACCGCGCTCTTTTATATCAAGAGCCTTGAGAGAATCAGAAATTTTTGCTTCAAGCTTTACACCAAAGTCGTCCTCGTAGCAGATAGCAGGTTCAAGTATTACAAAATCCTCAGGCTTGCAGTCGACATAGTTTGCCTTAAGAATGTCACCCGCCTTGAATTCTTTTGCATCGTCAAGAGACGAACCGTCCTCATAAGTCCAACCAAGGAAGAGCTTGCTCTCCGATTCCTTGTGATAAAGATATTCGGGAGAAATGGCAAAATCATTTGTAAATTCGACAGTTTCACCGTCGTTGTTATAATATACCTCATCCACAAATGATACATTGTATGTGCCGGGAGCGGTCACAAGATATCCGCCTGCCGAAACAAACTGACCCTCTTCGCTCACGGCAACTGCGGTCTTTCCGCCGTATACCTTGAAAACACCTGTGTCAACAGGTTCAAGATAGCAGCCGTCAACCGCCTCGCATGAAAGTACGAAAACGCCGCGGTCTGCATGCATTTTCGATATCTCGGGGAACACATTTCCATGATTTGCCACAAGCTGCAAAGCTCCCTTGAAGCTGGGTGCCTTACCGTCGGTATGACGGGCGATAAGATTGAGTTCACCTCCGTTATAGGTGAAATTAACATCGTCTGTGAAGAACACACCGCGGTGATTTCCTGCCCATCCGTCAGAACCAAACATAATACGGTAGCAAGAACCGCCGTTCATAACAATGTCGGCGCCCGCGGTCTTGCGGAAAGCTTCGTTGTAATAGCTGCCCACAAAAACAGTTCCCGCATCCGCTGCAAAGGTAAACTTTTCGTGGCCTCCGTCGGAATTGTATTTACCAATGTGGAAGTTGAGGGCGTCCGAAACATTGTTTTCGGCATCATGGGTCACATTTTCACCTATGATAAGCTCATTTCCCTCGGTGCTAATGAATTTGTTTGCCGTGGTGATGTGCAGATTGATATTATCAAAAGCAACAGGGCCCGAAAGGGTTATGCCGTTGGCGCTGCACACAATCTGTGTTCCCTCGGCACCATCGCCTGTGATTTTAATAAGCTTTGTGTTCTTGGGAAGAACATCAAGCTCAAGTGCACCCGATACAACAAGGGTCTTTTCTTCCTTTGCCGAAGCTTCGAGAATAGCAAAGGCTTTTTCAACAGTTGATACCGCATTTTCCGCAGAAATTCCGCTGTTTTCATCATTTCCCGATGCGGCATTGATATAAACAATGCCTGTGTCCTCGATCACTTCGGGGACTTCCTCTTCGTCGATTGTTTTGTCATCCGCGTTTTCAACCGCATCTCCCTGTTGTTCATCTCCTACAGGCTCTGCCTCCTCCTTGGCGCAGGACACTCCCGTCACCACAAAAAGCAGAGAAAGAAGCAGTGCAAAAATGCGCAGGCTCAGTCTTTTTTTATTTTACAGTTTCCTCCCTTTATCTCCAAAAGCTTTTGGAGAAAGTTTATTACTATTTAATTATAACATTTTCGGGCAGAATGTCAACAAAAACAGAAAACAAGAGGAAGTTTTGTGCAACATTCACAGACCTTAAAGCAAAAAATCGGCAGAAACACAAAAGCGTTTCTGCCGATTCCTATTCAAGTTTTCAGTTTTCGAAAGCGGCGTAGATAGTGCGGATCGATTCTTCGAAATCGTCATTATTTACACCGATGATGATGTTCAGCTCGCTCGGACCCTGGTCGATCATGCGGATGTTGATGCCTGCTTCAGCAAGCGCTGTGAAAATCTTGGCTGCAGTCCCGCGGATGTTCTTCATACCGTGTCCTGCCACTGCCACAAGGGCGATGCCTGTTTCAACATCGATGGAATCAGCACCGGTTTCATCAAAAAGATCCTTGATGATCTCGTCCTTGCCTGCAGACAGAGAAAGGTCATCTACAACAACAGACATGGTATCAATACCCGAGGGCATATGCTCAAAGCAGATCTTGTGATGCTCAAGAACCTCAAGCACGCGTCTGCCAAAGCCGACCTCTTCGTTCATTCTGTCCTTTTCAAGGGTAATAACCGAGAAGTTTTTCTTGCCCGCAATACCTGTGATGACATTGGGGTTTTCGTCCTCGCGCAGAGTCGAAACGCTGGCAACGATCATTGTGCCGCAATCCTCGGGGCGGTTTGTATTTCTGATATTGATCGGGATGCCTGCAGATTTTACTGGGAAAATAGCCTCCTCATGAAGAACTGTCGCACCCATGTAAGAAAGCTCGCGGAGCTCACGGTAGGTGATGATGCCGATGGGACGGGGGTTCTTTACGATTCTTGGGTCAGCGCAAAGGAAGCCCGAAACGTCTGTCCAGTTTTCGTAAAGGTCAGCCTTTGCCGCCTTTGCGACGATGGCACCTGTGATATCCGAACCGCCGCGCGAGAAGGTCTTGATGGTGTCGTTGGCAGAAATTCCGTAGAATCCGGGGATAACGGCACGCTCGACATTCTTGAGTCTTTCGGAAAGGACATAGTCGGTATGTTCTGCGGCATATCTGCCGTTTTCGTCAAAGAAAATGACCTCTGCGGCATCGATGAAGGTATAGCCGAGGTATTCGGCAAGGATCTTGCCGTTAAGATATTCACCGCGGCTGGCAGCATAATCTCTGCCCACCTTTGCACGCATTGCCGATTTGATCTCGGAAAAATCGTCGGCAAGAGAAAGCGAAAGCGAAAGAGCCGCAATTATGTCGTTGTATCTTTTTTCGATGAGAGCAAAATCCTCATCAAAATTTTCACCTTTTTTCGCAAGGTCATAGCAGCGATAGAGCATATCGGTGATCTTGATATCCTCCGAAAAACGCTTGCCGGGAGCCGACGGAACAATATATCTTCTGTCGGGGTCGGCATCTATTATGGCCTTGACTTTTTTGAACTGATTTTCATCGGCAAGAGAGCTTCCGCCGAATTTTGCAACCTTGATTCCCATCGTTTAATTTATCTCCTGTAAGAATAGTATCGATTGATTTTTTGGGTTTCCCCGATATTATTTTATGCTTATTATTTTATAACGATCTTTGCGTAGCTCTTCTTGCCGCGGCGGACGATGAAATCTTCGGAATTGATCTCATCGGGGGTATATGCCTTCTTGACATCGGTGATCTTTTCGCCGTTGACGGTGACACCGCCCTGCTCGATGGCGCGTCTGCCCTCGGAGTTTGTAGGAACAAGCTTTGACTTCGAAAGGATATTTACAAGAGTGATGCTTCCGTTCACAAGCTCATCTGATGAAATTTCAGCGGTGGGCATATTGTCAAGGTTTCCTGCTCCCGAGAAAAGAGCCTTTGATGCTTCACGAGCCTTGTTTGCTTCCTCTTCGCCGTGAACAAGGTTTGTGAGCTCATACGCAAGGATATCCTTGGCTTCGTTGAGCTGAGCGCCCTCCCAGTCCTTCATTTCCTCGATCTGCTCGATGGGAAGGAAGGTGAGCATTCTGATGCACTTGAGAACATCGGCATCTGCCACATTTCTCCAGTACTGATAGAAATCGAAGGGACTTGTCTTGTTTGGATCGAGCCAAACGGCATTTCCCGCGGTCTTACCCATCTTCTTGCCCTGGGAGTCGGTGAGAAGAGTGATGGTCATAGCATGGGCATCCTTGCCAAGCTTACGGCGCACAAGCTCTGTACCGCCAAGCATATTTGACCACTGGTCATCTCCGCCGAACTGCATATTACAGCCATAGTTCTTGTAGAGATAGTAGAAGTCATACGACTGCATTATCATATAGTTGAATTCAAGGAACGAAAGTCCCTTTTCCATTCTCTGCTTATAGCACTCGGCACGAAGCATATTGTTGACCGAGAAGCAAGCTCCGACCTCGCGCAGAAGATCAACATAATTGAGGTTCAAAAGCCAGTCGGCGTTGTTTATCATCATTGCCTTGCCTTCGGAGAAGTCAATAAACTTTTCCATCTGGCGCTTAAAGCACTCGGCGTTGTGATCGATGTCTTCCTTGGTGAGCATTTTTCTCATGTCGGTTCTGCCCGAGGGGTCACCGATCATTGTTGTGCCGCCGCCGATGAGGGCGATGGGCTTGTTGCCTGCCATCTGGAGTCTCTTCATGAGAGTGAGCGCCATGAAATGGCCTGCAGTAAGGCTGTCTGCCGTACAGTCAAAGCCGATGTAGAAGGTTGCCTTTCCTTCGTTTACAAGCTCACGGATCTCGTCCTCGTTGGTTACCTGAGCGATAAGACCGCGGGCTTTGAGTTCTTCATAAATTTTCATTTTTATGCTCCTTTTTATTATTTCGAAAAAATAAAAAATCGCCCTTTTTATCAAAGGACGAAAGACCGTGTTACCACCTTTATTCGCGGAAAAACAAAATATTTTCCGCCTCAAAAGCACCGTAACGCGTGCAAAGCGCCGACTCCTACTTGCCTTTTGCGTTCAGAGGGGAGCTCAGGGAGGTATATCGGGGGAGTAAGCTTTGCGCCTCTCATCAGCCGGCTGCTTTCTGTCAGCATCGTCCCACGCATTTTCCCATCATAGCTTTTTTATATAAAGTAAGTATATCACAAGAAATTTTATTTGTCAACACAAAAAACAAGTACCTATAACTTTCTCTGCCAAATAATTTTTTCGTTGAGATTTCAATAAAAAAAGGCTCCCTTGTGCAAAGGGAGCCTTTTGATAGTGTTTTATTGCAGATTATATTATTATATCCGCAAATTCGGGAAAAGGAGCGATGCTTCTTTTTATGATTCCGTTGATATACGCTATGAGTATGCCGTAATTGGTGACAGGGATGGAAGAATCCTTGCAGCTTCTTATGCGGTATCTCATTTCCTTTTCAGGCAAAGTGCAGCCGCCGCAATGGATGACCATTTTATACGGCGAAAGATCGTCAGGAAAGGTGCCGCCCGAGGTGAACACAAATTCAGGCTGAACACCTGTGTATTTGCGTATCATGGCAGGTATCTTCACGGTGCCGATATCCTCGCACTGTCGGTGATGGGTACAGCCCTCGGCGATAAGCACGCGGTCACCGTCACAGATCGTCTCAATGGCTTTTGCGCCAAGGATCGAATTCTTAAGACTTCCCTTGTGGCGCGCCATGAGTATCGAAAATGATGTGAGTTCAACTGACGGCGGAACAATGTCCTTGATCTTGCCGAAAACCTGGCTGTCGGTGATGACCATGCGAGGGGGCTCGCTCATGCGTGAAAGAACATTTTCAAGCTCGGTGTCTCTGCACACGGTGGCGCAAGCGCCGGCATCAAGTATGTCGCGTATCGTCTGCTGTTGGGGCAGGATCAGTCTGCCCTTCGGCGCCGATTTGTCGATGGGCACCACCAGCACCACGTTGTCGCAAGGGGAAAGCAGATCGGAAACTATTTTGTTGGGATTCTCCTGCCCTGCCGACATTCTTGCCACAAGCTCCTTGAGCTCTTCAATGCTCGTCTTTTCTTTTGCGCTGACATATATTTCATTTTCTGCCGCGTCGGGCACTTTTTCAAGAAGATCAGCCTTATTGAAAACGGTGACAAACGGGATGTTTTTTTCTTTCACAAGACCGATTATACCATCCTCAACCTCGGTCTTCCCTTTTGATGCATCAATAACTATTATGGCGATGTCCGTCTTGTTCAGCACCTGTTTTGCCTTTGCGACACGCATACCGCCAAGCTCT
>JAZSFD010000087.1:0-15047 GCA_045532035.1 Eubacteriales bacterium
GCTTCGGCCTTTCTCAGCTTCATCAGCTGAGAGGTCGCGTGGGGCGCGGAAAGCACAAATCCTATTGCGTGCTTATGTCACCGATCATCAAAGGACAGCTTGCAGACAGCGCAAATCCCGCAGAAAAGCGTTTCCGCATCATGTGCGAAAACGAAAGCGGCTTCAAAATATCCGAATTTGACCTTGAAATGCGCGGGCCCGGAGACTTTTTCGGAAAGCGTCAGCATGGTGAGCTTGCCTTTAAGATCGCCGACCTTGCCGCCGATATGAAGCTTATCGAAGAAACAAAAAAGCTTGCAGACGAGATAAACGCAAAAAAACAGCAAAAAATATGAAAGGGAAAAAATTATGAAAGCAACAGAATGGAAGCTCGGCCTTTCCTCCTGCTCGACAGGAAAGCTCGATAAGGAAACCTTTGACGGCTATGCCGCAAACGGCATCGATTGCATCGAGGTATCTCTCGGAAATGCACATACTGACATCGATTGGAAAACCACTGAAAAATTGTCCTGAGATTTAGGCGTTGAACTTTGGTCGCTTCATGTGCCTTTCTGCCCCTTTGAAAAAATCAATATTGCAACAAAAGACAAAGCTGTCAGAGATTACACCATAAAGCTTCTAACAGAAAATTATATAAAGCCCGGTGCCGATATCGGTATAAAAACTGCCGTCATCCATCCCAGCGCCGAGCCGAATGATGACAGTGAGCGGGAGGAGCTTTTGAAGATTGGCGCGGACAGTCTTGCAATTCTTGCGGAAAGCGCCGCAAAATGCGGCATGACGATTGCCGTCGAGGATCTTCCGCGAACCTGCCTCGGTAACTGCTCTGACGATCTCAAAAAGCTTATTTCGCTAAATGATAAACTGCGCGTTTGCTTTGACACAAATCATCTGCTTATCGAAAAAAATTCGGATTTTGTGAAAGCTTTCGGCGACAAGATAGTGACCCTTCATGTTTCGGACTACGATTTTCTCAACGAGCGCCACTGGCTGCCTTATGAGGGGAAGGTGGATTGGATCGAGCTTGTGAGCGCCCTTGAGGATGTGGGATATTGCGGCCCTTTTATGTATGAGATTGGCTTAAAAACTCCCGACTCCATCATCCGCCGAAATCTCACCTTTGCAGATTTTGTCGAAAACTACAAGGCGTGCATAGAAAAACGCAAGATTGCCCCCATCGAAACATCTGATATCGACGCGTGTTTGAAAAACGCCTATTTCAAGACAGCAGTTATCTGAAAGATTTTAAGGGACGATGAAAACATCGTCCCCTACAATTATTGCAAACGCACATCTGATTAGACTTCTGTTTTGCCGATATCAGAAACCTTATTTTGGATCAGCCGCCCTTTCAGGCAATGGAGATATTATGACACTCCCTGTTTGTGCATATTGCTAACAGCAATTGTTGTAATATACTTTGTCAGCAAGCAGGGACGATGAAAACATCGTCCCTTTATTTCTGCCATTTATCTGATTCGGACTCCTTCCGGCGTTTTCAGGCTCCTCCTTCGGGGCGTCCGGAAAATTTTTTATAAAAATCAAAAAAACTGTTGACAAAACAAATGTTCTGTGATATAATTATCAAGAACTTATGTTCGAACGCGGTCGGGATCTACGCCTTCAGTGCACCGTGACGCGGCGGAAAGCAAGGCGGAACTTATTATTTTAAGAAAGGAAAAATATGATAAAAATTTATGTGTGCGGTCAGAATGTTTCGGGAGAATACTCTCCCATAGCCTCTGACAGCATCAACTATCTTGAAGCGTCCTTCAGCTTCAGTCCCGATTGGTACGGACTTGAAAAAACCGCTCAATTTACACAGAACGGCAAAACATACAATGTTCTGCTTGAAAAAAACAAGTGCCTTTTGCCGTCAGAGCTTGCCGAAGGATTTGTGGACATTTCTGTTTTCGGGCAGAAGCCGGACGATGCCCGCCGTATAACAACATTGCCGTTTTCAATGGTGATGAAAAAGTCGGCGTTTGTTTCTGACGGCGATACTCCCATTCCTCCCACCCCTGATCTTTATTCACAGTTTATCGGACGAGTCAATGACGCAGTTTCGGGCATCCCCTCAAAGCTTTCGGAATTTGAAAATGACGCGGGCTTTGTTACCGAAAAGGATCTTCCCCGGAAAACCTCCGAGATCGAAAACGACTCGGGCTTCATCACATTGCAGGACATTCCCGAGGCGGAAGTTCCAACAAGGCTTTCAGAGCTCGAAAACGATGCGGGATATATCGCGCCGAATAATGTTGGACAGCTTTCTATATCATCATCGACGGTAGATATAAGCGGTGATTCGATAACGATTGGTGAAACATCATACGGTTTTTTGGTATCAGGCAACAGAATCCAAGCTGTCGGCACACCTGAAGATAACACCGATGCCGCCACAAAAGGTTATGTTGACAATAAGGTCACCGAATTTGACACAGTGATAACGACGGTTGCGGAATGGGAAGCGTTTCTTGCATCTGACTCAGCAATAAATATTTTGGTAAAACCGAAGGAAGATATTATTCTTGCGGCAGAAACTATTATACCTCCAAAGGTCAGATACATCAAATTCTGTCTTGCCGATGGTCGCTTTGTTGCAAACGGCGATTGTGTTATCGCGTGTCATTCCGCGTCAGCTTCAAAACATGTTATTGTTGATTCCTTCAACTATTCATCGGCGTGCGACGGTGTTGCGATAAAGGGATTTTACAAAGTGATCAATAGTGTCTGCGCTATTTCGGATGGAAATAAAATAGTCGAAAACTGCGGCAATATTGAAACCGTAAGTCAGGCGAGACTTGTGCTTGCAACAGACGCAAAAAAAATCGAAAAAAGCCACGGTGTTATAAACTGTGCAGCAAACAACTTTAACACTTGCAGAAATGTGTTCGGGTGCATGGGTAATGGTGAAAATCCTGTTTTTGAGTCCTGCGATACGATTGTATACAATATGTATTTGGCAAATGCAACTTTCACGAATTGCACCAATGTTATCAAAGAAAAAACTGCGTTATCGGAACTTGAAAACGACTCGGGCTTCATCACATTGCAGGACATTCCCGAGGTGGAAGTTCCCTCGAAGCTTTCGGAGCTTGAAAACGATGCGGGATTACTAACTGTCAATTACGATAAAATCATAAATTCACAGGCGGATTGGGACGAAATGGTCGCTTCTGAAAACTGGGGCGGCGCTACAAATGTATATCTGAACTGTGATGTTGTTTTGGGGCGTTACGACACAATGACAGATTTTCGGATTCCCGACAACGTTTGTTTGATAAATGCGGGCGGTCACAGTATAAAAAGTGATTACATGAGGGTTTACGGTGGCGAAAATACGATTGTTAAAAACGCACACTTTGATACGAAGAGAGGCTATATCTATGGTTTTTACGCCTTAATAGGCTGCTCGTTCGTTCCTGAATATGTGTACTCCAACTCGCCAGCACAAGTCCGTTCGATAAAGCATTTTGTAAATTGCGACTACTCAAACGTCTCCGATGGAATCGAATGCACGGAACTTGCGTCTCTCACAGACTGCAAAAACATATGGCTCACTACCTCGCAAGCAAAGAAGTTTGACACTTCGGACGAGACGAACGGCGCGGTTCATGTCGTGGATAACATCCCCGCTTATGCATACCCGTCTAACACATCGCAGCTCGGAAACGATGCCGGTTATGCGACAACAGCTTATGTTGACGGTCTTGTGGGAGATGTGGAATCTGCCCTTGACAGCATCATTGCCCTGCAAACTTCAATGATCGGCGGTGAGAGCGTATGAGTATTGCAGAAAAACTTGTAACAGTTGCCGAGAATGTCCCCAAAGTATACGAGGCAGGGAAAAAGGCTGAATATGATGCATTTTGGGACACCTTCCAGCAGAACGGAACAAGAAGACGATATTCACTAGCCTTTACTAACAGCGGCAGAGCATGGAACAGCACAAATTTCAAGCCCAAATATGACATTATTTGCGAGGGTGATGCTTCATACTGCTTTTATGCTTGGGAGAACCTGTCGGCAAAGGTTGATGTTGGCGGGATTCTGAAAGCGCAGGGTGTAACGCTTGACACTTCTAAAGCTACAAGCTTGAACGATTTCTTTGCTTACGGAAAGTCTATTGTCGGCGAATTACCTGTCATCAGCCTTGAAAGCGCGGGGGCGAATACAAGAGAGATGTTTAGAGGTGTGCTTGCAACAAAAATCGAAAAGCTTATTGTCACCGAACAGACGAATTTTAGCAATATGTTCTTGTATTGTTCAAATCTTGCAGAAATCGAGTTTGAGGGAACGATTGCAACAGGCGAACTTAACATGAGCTCTTGCAAAAACCTTTCCGCAGCAAGCCTTAAAAGCATTATTGATGCTCTTTCGTTGACGACAACAGGTCTTACGGTTACTCTTCCGACAACGGCACAGACGACATATGATGCCGCAAACGGTGACGGCGCATGGGCTCAACTTGTGGCAACAAAGGCAAACTGGACTGTTGCATATGCATAAATGATCCCGTAATGGGTTGTAAAATTTGCTTTTAGATGCTATAATGAAACAATAAGACAATGAAAAAGGCGGGAAAACATGAGAATCGCGGTAAGCAATGAGACTATGCGCCATTCGGACAGAATGACGATAGACACAGGTGTGCCTTCGCTTGAGCTTATGAAAAGGGCAGGTAAAGGAATTTATGATGCAGCACTCGGCAGATGGGGCAAAAAATGCGCCGTAGTCTGCGGCGGCGGAAACAACGGCGGTGACGGCTTTGTTATTGCTCTGTGCATGAAAAAAGACGGTCTTTGTCCGCACATTCTGCTTGTTGGCGAAAAATTTTCGGCTGATGGCGCATATTATTTCGAAGAATGCAAAAAAAGCGGCATTCCCTTTTCGCTCTTTTGTGAAAGCTTTGATTTTTCGTGTTTTGACAGTATTGCAGATTGCATATTCGGCACAGGCTTTTCGGGCGAGCTTTCGGGAATTGAAAAAGCGTGTGTGGAAAAAATAAACGAAAGCGGAAAATTTGTGGTCAGCGCCGATATAAACAGCGGGATGAGCGGAAACGGAAGCTTTTCGGGGCTTGCGGTAAGCTCTGATCTGACGGTGGCGATAGGCTTTTATAAAAGCGGTCATTTCCTCGGTGTGGCAAAGGACCGGATAAAAGAGCTTGCCTGCGTTGATATCGGCATCAAGCTGTATGGCGCATCCTTCGGTGTGCCTGACATTTTGGATATGTCAAAGGTGTTTTCCGAAAGGCTGAACAATTCCCACAAGGGCAGCTATGGCTATTGCGCCATCATCGGCGGATGTCTTGAATATTCGGGAGCGGCAAAGCTTGCAAATATCGCCGCCTGCGCCATGAGAAGCGGTTGCGGAGTGGTAAAGCTTGCGGTGGCAAGAAGCATTTCGGCTGCAGTTTCAAGCTATCTTCTCGAAAGCACCCTGTTTCCGATCGATGATGTTGCAGGGCATATGCTCTTTGACGAGAAAGTTTTTTCCGCTCTCATCAAAGGCACTGCCGCCGTTTCCTGCGGAATGGGCTGGGGAACCCATGAGGAAAACGAAAAAATACTGACCTTTTTGCTCAAAAATTATGAGGGCAGGCTGATCGTGGATGCTGACGGACTGAACACTCTTTCCCGCCTTGATTTCGGCATCGTCGCACAACGCGTGTGCAAAAAAATAGTCCTCACACCGCATCCATTGGAGTTTTCGCGCATTTCGGGTTTTTCGATGGATGAGATCTTTTCAAACCCGATAAAATGCGTGGAAGAATATACTTCACGGCTCGGGGAGGGTGCGGTCGTTCTTCTCAAGGGTGCGTCAACGGTAGTTTGCGACGAGAAAGAAACATACATCGTTGACCGCGGCTGTCCCGGCATGGCAACGGCGGGCAGCGGAGATGTGCTGTCGGGCATTCTGACGGGACTTTTCGGCTATACCGAGCCCTGCGCAAAGAGCGTTGCCTGCGGAGCTTTCATCGCAGGGCTTGCGGGTGAGCTTGCACAGGAGGAAACAGGCGCCGTTTCGATGATAGCATCCGACACGGTAAGATATATTCCCGAGGCGATCAAAAGGATTTGCGCAGGGTCATAAAAAGCTTTAGTCATTCATCTATTTCGACGCCTTCTGTCACGGCTTCTCCTTGAGGAGAGGCTCCGCCGAAGGCGGTGGTGAGGTGTAGCCGTTTGCGGCGTTTACACTCTGCCACCTCATCCGAGTTTTGCTTTGCAAAACCCACCTTCCCCTCAAAGGGAAGGCTTTATCAGGCTCCTCCTTTGGGGGAGCTGTCGAGCGGAGCGAGACTGAGGGAGTTGGAGTTATCTCAAATGAAAAGCTTCTGATATCGGCAAAGCATAAGTCCAATCAACCTTTCTGATATTGTCGTTTGATATCGGCAGACCCTTGCAGAAAAGCTTCAACCTTTGCTGCCTTTTGATATCGGAAACGGGGCTGATATCGATAAATCCTTTTCGATAATTATTTTCTACAAAACTTCTTTTCAAAGAAGTTACGGAGAGGGAGTGCGCGAGAGGGGCGCGATAGCCCTTCTCGCAATTGTCTTCACCATTGATTGAATTCCGACTCCTCATCCACCGCTTACGCGGTCCCCCTTCTCCTGCAGGAGAAGGCGAGAATGTGATCGGATTTTTGCTTTTGCCAACGCCTGTGGGAGAAGGTGAAACCTTCGGCTGACGGATGAGTCGTTTCTCGATGGGAGCGGCTACAATAATTGTATTTCTGAACGGGACGATGAAGGGCATCGTCCCCTACTGGGTGAGAGCAATTTTTTCACCATTGATAAAACTTTGACTCCTTCCGTCTTCGCTTGCGGCGAATCCACCTCCCTTGGGGAGGAAGGCTAAAAAACAAGATACAAAAACCGACAAGCTTTTGTTTTAAGCCTGTTGGTTTTTCTGTTATTATCACAATCCGCTTTCTGTCCTTAAGCCTTTCCCTTGGTACCGCCAAAGGTTGCGCCCGAAAGGATGTTGGTATCAAAGGAATAGCTTATTTTTCCCTCCTCGCGCTCACGCTTGAGTGCAAGGCGGATGATCTCGTCAAGAAGTGCGGGATATTTCACTCCCGTCGCCTCCCAGAGATAGAAGGAAAGCGAGCCCGGGATGGTATTTATCTCGTTGATATAAATTTCGTCGGTGTCCTTGTCGATGAGAAAATCGACTCTTGACACGCCCGAGCAGCCGAGAGACTGAAAGGCTCCGACAGCATATTCCTGAATTTTTTCACGCATTTCGGGGGATATGGGTGCCGGCAAAAGGCGCTTTGTGTCTGCCATGCCCGCGCTTTTTGTGCCGCCCTTTGAGCCGCTTTTTCCGCCCGAAAGGTATTTGTCGGCATAGCTTAAGATCTCGTCGTGGTTGATGGGTTCCTCGCATTCGGAAGCCTTTGCACCGTCCTTATCGCCAAGCACCGAGCAGTTTATCTCACGCATATTGACAACGGCGTTTTCCACAAGCACCCTGTCGGCAAACTCATATGCATATTCGAGAGCATCGGCAAGCGCCTGTCTGTCCTTTGCCTTTCTGATACCAACGCTTGAGCCTAAGTTTACAGGCTTTACAATGACGGGATAACGGGTGGCTTCTTCTATTTTTCCGATGGTTTTTTCAATGTCAAGTGCATATTCGCGACGGGTGAAAACAACGCAGTCAAGTACAGGAAGTCCTTTCGCCTTCATAATTACCTTTGCCGCATATTTGTCCATGCCGAGCGCCGACGAAAGAATATCGCAGCCTGCATAAGGGCAGGAGATGGAATGTAAAAAGCCCGAAAGTGTTCCGTCCTCCACATTCGTTCCGTGAACGACAGGCAACGCCACATCGATGTAATCGATGACATTCTTTGAAAAAGCCTTTGCGGGATAACGGACAATATTGATCTTTCCGCTGTCATTGACAAGGGTGACTCTTGTGCTCTGCGCGCAGAGAGTTTCGATATTACCCGAAAAATTGGAGATCTCCGCAAGTTTTTCGCCCACGAACATTTCACCCTTTTTGCTGATATATATAGCCCGAGGCTCGTATTTTGCAGTATCAAGATTTCTTAATGCCTGAAGTCCCGAAATTACCGAAACCTCATGCTCCACGCTTTTTCCGCCGAAGATAACTCCGACCTTGATCTTAAGTGCCATAGCTTTCTCCCTGTTATGTTAAAAATTATCGGGCAGATCGTTTTCGATGAGAATGCAGTTGCGCTTGTCGCTTTTCAATGCCTTTGCGGCATTGATCGCATCCTCAACACGCTCGAATATCACAAGCCGTTCTTTTTCAAAGCCCGAAGCAAGAACGCCCTTTTGCATGCTCTTTGTCTGTTTTTCTCCCACAAGGAAAATGAAATCGCAAATATCTGCGGCATATTTTCCCAGCTCCTCGTTCAGCTCATCCTGCTTTTCACCAAGCTCAATCATGCCGGGGGTAATGATGATCTTCTGACCGTCAAAGCCCGAAAGCACATCAAGTGCCGCCTTTGAGCCTGCAGGATTGGAATTGAAGGAATCGTCGATTATGCAGAAATTTCCGCCTTTTATCAGCGAAAGTCTGTGGGGTGCCCCCTCGATTCTGCGGGTGCCGAGCACAAGAGAATCGTTTTCGACTCCAAGAGTTTTTGCAAGGGCAATGCATCCGAGGATGTTCACGATGTTGTGAGAGCCCAAAAGCTTTGTGGAAAGTCTGATGCGACTTGTGCCAAAGCAGGCATCAAACACAGTACCATTTTCGGAAAGGGCAAAATTTTCTGCGAAAAAGCTTGCCTTTTGCCTGTTTTCGATGCCGTAATATACTGCTTTTTTCGAAATGTCATTTTTGCTTGCGATATGCTCATTATCGGCGTTGAGGAAGATAATTCCGTCGTCGGGCAGAGCATCGCAAAGCTCAAACTTTGTTTTTATGATGTTTTCAATACTTCCGAAGGTTTCAAGATGGCAGGGGCCGATCGATGTGATGATGCCGTATTTCGGTCTTACGATGTCACAGATCTCCTTGATCTCGCCTCGTGATCTCGCGCCCATTTCGCAGATAAAGATGTCATGCGCCGCGGTAAGCTGTTCGCGGACCACCTTGACAACGCCCATGGTGGTGTTGTAGCTTGCGGGAGTCATGAGGACATTATATTTTTCGGAAAGCAGCTTTTCGAGGATATATTTCGTTCCCGTTTTGCCGTAGCTTCCTGTGATGCCGATGACCACAAGGTTGGGAAGCGCTTGTATCTTCCGCTTTGCCTCGTTGATGTATTTTCTTCTGACAGCATTTTCGGCAGGTCTGTTGAGAAGATTTGCCAAAAGCATAAGATACGACGGTATCACAAGCGCAAGAGCGCAAACATAGAGCTGAAAAACATTTGAAATACCGCATAAAAGTGCAAATATTATGATGCAGGTGGCGATAAGTCTTTTCACGCGGGCGGTGAAGACCAGAGGCTTTTTCGCCTTTTTTGGAAGATTTGCAAGAATAAAAAGCACATTCGGCACGATTGCCGCAATCACTGCCCATTTCCACGGAACAAATGTGATGCCAAAGGAAATGACAGGAAGTGCCGCCTTGAAAGCAAGGGATGAAAAATTGCTCTTTATCCAATCCTTGTGGAATGTATATTTGTAAGCACTAAGCTGGAACATATGGATGCGGTTGAGAAGCGCAAAAGCAAAGGCTATCGCCGTCACCGCAATATATGAAAGACTGAGATAATTCATGCTTCACCTCAAAAAGCTTTTATTTTACACCAAGAAAAGAATACATCACACGCCTGACAAGGCAAGGGTCTGTGAGAAACGAAAAATGTCCCGCCCCCTTTATCGTGACAAGTCCACAGTCGGGGATGCTCTTTTCCATTGTTTTTGCCTGATACATGGGAGTGTCGGTGTCATTTTCTCCCCAGATGAGAAGGGTCGGGGCGGTTATTTTCGAAAGCACTCCCGAAAGGTCCTCGTTTATGACGCTGACCATGCTTTTGCGCATGACGGGAGTTGCCGCCGCATAGTCGGCGGAGCCGTTTTTCTTGCGCATTTTTTCGATAAGATCGGGAAAAAGCTTTTCAAAGGGCCCTTTGCCGAAAAGCTTTTTTGCAAGCTTGAACCTTGCTATCTTCATCTTTTGGGAAAAGCTCTTTTTTCTGATAAGTCCCGCGCTGTCGAGAAGGATTATCTTCGGTACTTCAAGCAAGGTCTTGCTTGAGGTCACAAGCTTTATGATGGTTCTTCCGCCGTGGGAATGACCCACAAGGACAGCTTTTTTTATAGCCATAGCCTTGCAAAAAGCGCAGACAAAATCGGCGTAATTTTCTGCCGTGTAGGGAAAAGACGGCTCCTGCGAGCCGCCAAAGCCCGGCATATCGGGGGCGATCACCCGAAAATGAGGGGTCAGCATATCGATGATACAGCGATAGCTTGAGGCGCGTGCTCCCCAGCCGTGAAGCAGAAGAACAACCTCTCCTTCGCCCTCGTCGATATATTCTATATTCAGTTTTTCGCCGCAAACATCAATAAGCATTGAAAAACACTCTCCCTTATGAAACTGTTACATTTTATTATATTGGAAACTATTTGCAATGTACAGTGCAAATAATACTTAGCTTGTTGCAAAAAATGCTCTATATTTTTGCAACGCTTTCGCGTATTGCAAGCTCGCAGGGGACGGCGACAGAAGTCATTTTTTCTCCGTTTCCCGAAAGCTGAAAAAGAAGCATCTCCATGGCTTTTTCGACAATCGCCCCGGTATTGTTGCGAACGCTTGTAAGGGGAGTTTCAAGAAAGCGGGAGGTGGGAATGTCATTGATGCCGATGATCGAAATATCCTCAGGTACCCTCAATGAATTTTGTCTCAGGGTGCGCATGAGACCGTAGGCTATCTCATCGTATGCACAAAGCACCGCAGTGGGTCTGTCGCTTTCGTCAAGCGCGCAGATGCGGACTCCCGCCGCGTGCCCCGAGGATTCAAAGCGCCCCTTTTCGCAGAAAAGAAGCTTTTCGTCAAAGCCGCCGAGAATATCGGTCATGGCTTGCATAAAATATTCCTGTTTTTTCAGAGTCAAAGGCTCGCCGGCATATGCGATCTTTTTGTGTCCCATTTCAAATAAATGCTTCACCGCCTTGTATATGCCGTCGAAAATATCGGAGTTTACGCTGTAATGACCGTTGTTTACGCCTATGAAAACAACGGGTATCGGTATCGACGGAAGCTGCCCGGAGGTAGCTCCCTCAAGGCAGATTATCGCATCGATCTCCCTTTCGGAAACACACCTTTCGAAAATGTTCTTCAGTTTTTCCTTGTCAAACTCTGTGATAAAGACCGATGCCTTGCCGCCCAGCTCGTCGATCTTCCGACAGAGCGCCGTGACGGTTTCGGAATAGTGGATGCTGATGATCTCAGGGCAGATGATGCCGACGGTCATCGATGAATGACGGCGGTTTTCGAATCTGCGCTTTTTGACTGTCGAAAAATATCCCAGCTCCTCTGCCGCCTTTTTCACAAGCTGCTTTGTTTCGTCGCTGACTTCCTTGCTGTCTGAAATAGCCTTTGATGCCGTCGACACCGAAACTCCTGCAAGCTTTGCCACTTTTTGCAATGTCATCGCACTCACCTCCATTTAGCTCGCCGTAGGCGAATTTAGCTGACCGCAGGTCAATTTAGCTCGCCGTAGGCGAATTTAGCTGACCGATAGGTCAATTTAGCTTTTCCGCTTATTTTGTTTCAATTTGATTTTTTTCTTTCACAGTATTTATTGACGAAATTAACATTCTGCGAATCTGTCCGCATTCATTTAATACCTTTTTGTACTCCGCATCATCAATATACCCTGTTCTGCAAAGAAGTTCCAACCAATACTCCGACTCGTAGCATTCCTTCAATGCTATCTGCATTTTTGCTATAAAGTCTGCTGTTCCATGAGCATATTTTGATTCGTGAATATTTGCACCTATCGAAGTTGCCGAACGCATAAGCTGGTTAGTTAATACACTTTCTCTTTTTGTTTCTTTTATTCTCTTGCAGACGCTTATCATTGCAACTGCAAAATCTTTTGCCATATCAAGCATTATGCTATCTGCCATATGTTCATACCATTCACTTTCCTTAGCTAAATTTTGCAACAAGATGCAAAGCTAAATTATCTCATTTCATTCGATAGCTAAATTGACCTATGGTCAGCTAAATTGACCTGCGGTCAGCTAAATTCGCCTACGGCGAGCTAAATTGACCTGTCGGTCAGCTAAATTCGCCTACGGCGAGCTAAATTGACCTGCGGTCAGCTAAATTGACCTATGGTCAGCTAAATTCAACTTTGTTGAATTTATTCTATCACAAAAGACTCGGTTTGTCCACCCAAAAACAAAAAAATCCCTCTGTTTCTATTGACTGCGACACCGTATTTTATTATAATTAAAGAAAAAACAAAAGAAGGTCGCAAAAGTTGAACAAATACAGAATCATTGATGCTCATTGTCATATATATCCCGATAAGATAGCCGAAAAAGCGTCGCTCAGCACAGGTAAATTTTATGATATCACGATGACCTACGACGGAAAAGTCTCAACCCTAAAAGAGGTCGGAGAACGCGGCGGAATCGACCATTTTATCATCCAATCGGTGGCGACAAAGCCCGAGCAGGTTTCGTCCATCAACCGCTTTATTGCCGAATCGGTGAAAACAAGCGGCGGAAGAATGACAGGTCTTGGAACTCTCCATCCCGACAGTCCCGATCAGGCGGCGGACATTGAGGAGCTTATTTCTCTTGGACTGCGCGGAGTCAAGCTTCATCCCGATATTCAGGGTTTTAAGATCGACGACCCGCGTTGTCTGAAAATCTATGAGAAGTGCGAGGGCAGACTTCCCATTCTCTTCCACACCGGTGACAAGAGATACGATATGTCAAACCCCAACAGGCTTGTTCCTGTACTTGACACATACACCGGGCTTACCGTCATCGGTGCACATTTCGGCGGCTATTCGGTCTGGGAGGACGCGGTGCGCGAGCTTCCGAAACATGAAAAGCTTTATGTCGATTGCTCGTCGAGCTTCCCCTTTATGACCGATGACGATATCCGCAAAGCCATTGCCGCATTCGGAGTTGACCGCGTGCTTTTTGGCACTGATTATCCCATGTGGGACGCAAAAAGCGAGGTCGACAGACTCCTTTCGCTCGGTCTTTCGGATGAAGATTATGAAAAAATATTCCACAAAAACGCCGAAAAGCTTTTCGGCATATCTCTTACTTAAAAGGAGGCACATTATGACAGCAAAAACGAAAGCTTTGTTTGCCCTTCTTCTTTCGGCATCCGCCCTCTTTGCATCGTCCTGCGCTTTTGTAAAAACCGACGAACACACCGAGCAGGAGAGCGAGGTCATTGACGAAAAAGAGGAGATCGAAGAAAAGAAAGATGAGGAAATTTCTCCCGTAACCCCCGAAGAGCTCGAAAATCAGCCGATAGAGCCTGTTTCTTCCGATGACGAAACAGTCTATGAGTATATCAATGTCACCCGAAACACAAAACCCGACGCGCCGGGGCTTGACTTTGGCGACAAGTTCACATCAAGCTTTTCGATTCCGCAGCTTAAAGCCGAAAGCGACAATGTGAAGGCCTTCAACGAACAGCTTCTTGCCCTATATCCCGACCTTGCTTTTGAAACAGATTTCACGGATGACGCCGTTCCCACCGAATGCACATTCAACTATTCGTATTCCTACGATATCACCGACAAGGCTGTTGTCGCCATCGTTATTACCGAAAGGCTCGGATATTACTATTCCGAGGGATACACAAGTCACACCTGCTTCTATTATGACCTGAAAAACGACTGCGAAGTAACAGCCGAAGTATATCTTGATGCCGCAGGTATTGATTATGAAACAGTAAAGGAAAACGCTTCAAAAACGCTTCACATCAGGACTGCCACAGGTGATGGCACCGGCTCCTACGATATGAGATTTGCCGACGAGTATATCGAGATCGGTGATGCTGTGATGGTGTCTGACACCGAGGGCTTTGTAAAAACAGGGTTCTCGAATGATTACGGATATGAGCTTGTTGATATCCCGACCGAAGAAATAGTATATGAAAAAGCAAGGGTAACTCCGAACGCGCATATCTATGCAACTCCCACACCCGAGGCTGAGGTTCTCGGTGTTCTCGACGGGGACACTGAGGTCTTTGTGATCTGCGAAGCATACCTTCCCGACAATATACAAACCATAGAGTTCGATGATTCCTTCAAATGGTATGCCGTGGAATACGGAGATATCCGCGGATATATGCTTGAGATGGAATTGAGGTTCTGAAGAAAAGATGAAAAAATACTGTGTTTTCGACCTTGACGGCACTCTCATGGATTCAATGGACGAATGGGCAAACAAGATGCTCGATATCCTCAAAGAGGACGGGATTGATTATCCCGAAAATATAATTTCAATAATCACGCCTCTGGGTTATCTTGGTGCCGCAAAGCTGTTTTCGGAAATGGGAGTCAAGGGAAGCCTTGATGAAATAGTGGACAGAATGTGCAGCTATGCTGTTGATGCCTATTCAAACCGAATCGTCACAAAGAAAGGCGTTACCGAATATCTCAGAAAGCTTATTTCGGAAGGCCATGTGCTTGCGGTGCTCACCGCAAGTCCGCATTACACCGTAGATGTGTGTCTTAAAAGAAACGGCATATATGATCTTTTCGAAAGGGTATTCACCGTTGACGACTTCGGTCTTGTCAAATCACAGCCCGAGATATATTTTGAAACCGCCAAGGCCCTTTCCACCGATGTGTCGCAGATCACCTTTTTTGACGACAATCTGACAGCTCTTGCGACTGCCAAAAGTGCAGGACTTTCTTGTGTGGGAGTTTATGACAAGGCATCGGACAAGGATACAGACAAGATAAAAAATACTGTGGATAAGTATATTAATTCATTCGAAGAGCTTTTGTAAGGGAGGAGCCTTTTTAGCCTCCCTCGCAAGTGTGCAGACAAAAGCGGTTTGTCGGAAGGAGAGACAAATCACATATGAGAACGCAGGGGGGCGAATCTCTCCCTGTAGGGGACGATG
>JAZSFD010000016.1:0-5751 GCA_045532035.1 Eubacteriales bacterium
TCATTTCTTTTTCAAAAAGAAATGACGAGAGAAAACAATTATCGAAAAAGATTTATCGATATCAACCCCGTTTCCGATATCAAAAGGCGGCAAAGGTTGAAGTTTTTCCTGCAAGGGTTTGCAGGCATAAAACGGCAATGTCGGCAAGGTTGATTGGACTGATTCTTTGCCGATATCAAAAACTTTTCCACGTCGGAACACTTGCTCACGTAAGGATTCTCAAAAAAGCCTTCTCCGGTGGGAGAAGGTGGCGGCCGCAGGCTGACGGATGAGGCGTTGGAATCAGATCAATGGCAAAAACTCCAACTCCCTCAGTCGCTTCGCGACAGCTCCCCCAAAGGAGGAGCCTTATTTGTCTCCCTTGCAAGTGTGCAGACAAAAGCCCGAACAAAGAAAGTTCGGGCTTGTTTTTCAATTATTTATAATACTCAAATTCCGCGCCATAGATATTAACAAGGTCGCCCTCATTGATACCTGCTTCTTCAAGGGCTGTGAAAACACCTGCGTTTTTGAGCACCTTATGGAAATAGGCAAACGATTCGCGGTCGGTGAAGTTGATCGAATTGACCACATTGACAAGGCGTTCGGATTCGACGAAATATGTGCCGTTCTTGACCGAGATCTCGATCTCCTCCGACGGGATATCATCCGAAACAAGCTCGGAAATATCCATTTCGGATTCATATATTTTCAGCGGAGGAAGCTCTTTCAGCTTCACCGCGATGTATTCCGCAAGCTCGCGCACACCCTCGCCGATGCCTGCACACATGAAGAATATCTCAAGTCCGTGCTCGGAGGCGTATTTTGTGAGCTTTTTTTTCGTTTCGTCCGACATCATGTCGATCTTGTTGGCGGCAATAACCCTCGGTCTTGTCATAAGCTCGGGATTGTACATTTCAAGCTCTTTTTCGATGGTCTCGATGTCATCGATGGGATCTCTTCCCTCAAAGCCCGAGGCATCCACCACATTCACAAGAATGCGGCATCTGTCGATATGGCGCAAAAACTCATGTCCGAGTCCCATGCCTTCGTGCGCTCCCTCAATGAGTCCCGGAATATCGGCAAGCACAAAGCCGCCTGCCTTTGCATCAACCACCCCGAGGATGGGAGACAAAGTTGTGAAATGATAATCGGCAATCTTTGGCTTTGCCGAGCTTAACATTGAAAGAATTGTGGACTTTCCCGCGCTTGGCATTCCCACAAGACCCACATCCGCAAGCATTTTAAGCTCAAGCGCAATTTCCATCTCCTTGCCCTTGATGCCCGCTTTTGCAAAATTGGGCGCCTGACGGGTGGGAGTTGCAAAATGCACATTTCCAAAGCCGCCTTTGCCGCCTTTGAGCATAACAAATCTGCCGCTTTCGACAACATCGGCATCCGACATATCCTTGATTATCTTACCCGATTCGGGATCCTTAATAAGAGTGCCGGGAGGCAGAGGGATGAAAAGATCCTCCGCGGTTTTGCCGTGGCACTTGCCGTTTTTTCCCGCACCGCCGTTCTGGGCGATGAATTTTCTGCGGTATTTGAAATCAAGCAGGGTGTTTTTTCCCTCATCGATCGTGAAGATGATATCTCCGCCCTTGCCGCCGTCTCCGCCGTCGGGACCGCCGTGGGAAACATATTTTTCGCGATGGAACGAAACACATCCGTTTCCGCCGTCGCCTGCCTTTATATATATTGTAACTCTGTCAAAAATCATTTTTTCAGCTCCTTTCGGAAAGCTCAGGATTTAACATTAAATAAAATGGCTGCCCAAACGGACAGCCAAATTATCCTTTGTTCAGGCAAAAAGCAGAAGTCTTTCGACCTGCCGTGCCAAAAAGCTTACGCCTCGTAAACGCTTACGCGCTTTTTACCGCCGGCCATGTGTTCGAACTTGACCTTACCGGCAATGAGAGCGTAGAGAGTGTCATCAGAACCGATGCCAACGCCGTTTCCGGGATGGATCTTTGTGCCTCTCTGTCTTACGATGATGTTGCCGGCGAGTACGGGCTGTCCGTCTGCCTTCTTCACACCGAGACGCTTGGATTCGGAATCTCTGCCGTTCTTTGTGGAACCGACACCCTTTTTATGGGCGAAAAATTGCAAACCTAATCTCATTGTTTACACCTCCGTTATACTACATTTGACAAACCGCGGATACTGTTTTTCGATATCGGAAACGGTTCGGTAAAAACCGTCGATGATCTTTGAGATAGTTTCCCGCGATTCTTTGACTGTACCGCACTTTCGGGAATCGCACCCGACGGCGGCATTTTTCTGATCGACCGTGACTTCAATGTCAAACCCGAAGCTGTCGCAGAGCTGATTGAGAACCATCTCACAGCACGACGAAAGTCCCGCGCAGACGATGTCACTTCCCTCATCCGCATAGCCGGAATGTCCATTGAGAGAAAAACCGACAAAATTCGATGAGCGATCCTTGAAGAAGACAACGCTTGTCATTGCGTTATGCGATGATTAAAGCGCGATCTTGTTGATCTGAAGCTTTGTGTAAGGCTGTCTGTGACCCATCTTCTTCTTTTCGTTCTTCTTTGCCTTGTATCTGATGATGTGGATCTTCTTGCCCTTGCCGTTCTTAACGACAGAAGCTTCGATTTTTGCACCTGCTACATCTGCGCCTACCTTGAAGCCTGCATCTGTTGCAGCCGCGATAACAGTATCAAATGTAACTGTGTCGCCGTCATTAACGTCGAGCTTTTCAACATAAATGATGTCGCCTTCCTGAACCTTGTACTGCTTTCCGCCTGTTACAAAAATTGCGTACACGAAAAGCACCTCTCTTTCATATAAGTCTCGCTGAATAAAGGTTTTTGCCATCCTGAAACAAAGTTTCGGGCGCAAAAATTAAGCCACCTTTTTCATGCGGCTTCTTATTATAGCATACAGAAAACGCATTTGTCAAGGCTTTTTTCAAAATTTTACGGCTTTTTTTGGAGTTTTTTCAATTATTTATAATAAAAAACCGAAAATATGCTTGACAAACCGTGTTTTGTGTGCTATAATCGAACTACCTCTTGTCGGAGGTGCATTTTTGTTATGCCCGTTTTTCGGTGCATATCATTTTTTGCGCCTTGCGAAGAGGGAGGTAAAACACTTATACTTTACCGGGAGGTGCTTAAAACATGAGAGTAAAGATCACACTCGTTTGCAGCGAATGCAAACAAAGAAACTATGACAGTACCAAGAACAAGAAGAACGATCCCGATCGTCTCGAGCTCAACAAGTACTGCCGTTTCTGCCGCAAGCATACCCTTCACAAAGAAACAAAGTAAGCCCCGCGCTTACCACATGATTCAAGGGAGGTAAAACAATGGCAGAAGAAAAGACAAAGCTTTCGTTCGGCGAAAAAATCAAGAAGTTCTTCAAGGATAACAAGAGTGAATTCAAGAAGATCTCCTGGCCGGACAAAAAAGACACTACCAAGAAAACCATCATGGTCATCGGCTCTATCGTTATCGTTGGTGCGGCTATATTCGCGGTTGACACAGGCTTCAACACCCTGTTCACCCGGCTTACAAATCTTTAAGCCACGGCTTCAACCACAATCTTAAAGGAGATCGAATATGTCAAACGAAGCGAGAGCGGAATGGTTTGTTCTCCACACTTATTCCGGTTACGAGAACAAGGTGGCGGCCAACATCGAAAAGATCGTTGAAAACCGCGGTCTGCACGACCTTATCTTCGAAACCCGTATCCCCGTTGAAACAGTAATCACCGACGGCGAAACCTACGACGATTATGTCGAGGGTCAGCGCATCGTTGAATATGACGACGACGGAAACGAAAAACCGAAGAAGGGTCCCAAGACCGAAACACACAAGCTGTTCCCGAGCTATGTTCTTATTAAAATGATCATGAATGACGAAAGCTGGCACGTCGTCCGCAACATTACGGGCGTCACAGGCTTCGTCGGCCCCGGATCAAGACCCGTCCCTCTCTCGGAAGCCGAGGTTGAGGCTTTGGGTGTTGACCTTCATGTTGCCGAAATCAAATTTGAGATCGGCGAAAGCGTTTATGTTGTCGGCGGTCCTTTCGCAGGATCCATCGTCACCATCAAGGAGATCGACAACGAAAAGAGAAGAATCAAGGTTTCCCTTATCTTCGGCGGAAAAGAATCTGTCGTCGAAATGGATGCCAAGGATGTTGAGTCCATCAAGGACTGACCTTCTCTCATCAATCAGAAAGAAAAACACAGTCGTTTTTCCGGCATTGTGCAAAAAGTGCGCATTGCTGTGGGAGGGGAACTTAAGTTTCTCGAAAAATCAATCTACCACATTCGGAGGTGTTAAGAAATGGCAAAGAAAATTGTTGCCCTCGTAAAATTGCAGATTCCCGGAGGAAAGGCTCTTCCCGCTCCTCCCGTAGGTCCGGCTCTCGGTCAGCACGGCGTGAACATTGCAGGCTTCTGTAAGGAATTTAACGAAAAGACCAAGAACGACATGGGTCTTATTATCCCTGTTGTTATCACAATCTATGCTGACAGATCCTTCACATTCATCACAAAGACTCCCCCTGCGGCTGTTCTTATCAAGAAGGCTTGCGGAATCGAATCCGGTTCCGGCGAACCCAACAAGAACAAGGTTGCTTCCATTACTAAGGAGCAGCTTCAGAAGATCGCAGAACAGAAAATGCCCGACCTCAACGCAGCTTCCGTTGAAGCAGCTATGAGAATGATCGCAGGTACTGCGCGCAGCATGGGCGTAACAGTTGCTGAGTGATAGGAGGGCTTTACAATGAAAAAGGGAAAGAAGTATATAGAAAGTCAGAAGCTCATCGACAGATCGAAGCTTTATGACACAGACGAAGCTCTTGCACTTGTTTGCAAGACAGCTTCCGCAAAATTTGACGAGACAGTTGAGGTTCATGTTAAGCTCGGCGTTGACTCCCGTCATGCTGACCAGCAGGTTAGAGGCGCTATCGTCCTCCCCCACGGTACAGGTAAAACAACACGCACCCTCGTTTTCGCCAAGGGCGACAACGCAAAGGCTGCTGAAGAAGCAGGCTCTGATTTCGTCGGTGCAGAGGATCTTGTTGCTAAGATCCAGAACGAAAACTGGTTCGATTATGATGTTATCATCGCAACTCCCGACATGATGGGTGTTATCGGTCGTCTCGGTAAGGTTCTCGGTCCTAAGGGACTTATGCCTAACCCCAAGGCCGGCACTGTTACTATGGACGTTGCAAAGGCTGTTAAGGAAGCAAAGGCCGGTAAGATCGAGTATCGTCTCGACAAGCAGAACATTATCCACTGCGCAATCGGTAAGGCTTCTTTCGGTCCCGAAAAGCTTGCAGACAACTTTAACGCACTTATGGGCGCTATCATCAAGGCTAAGCCTGCAGCAGCAAAGGGTCAGTATATCAAGACCTGCGCTCTCGCTTCCACCATGGGTCCCGGCGTTAAGGTCAACGGCGCAAAGCTTGGCTGATAAGCTTTAGCTAATTCGAATTTACGATTTAGTTATATATCGACAGATTTTTTAATTAAGTGTTTTCGCCGGTCGGAAGAAATTCCGACCGGAATTTTTTTGCGCTTTTTCTGCCTTCCTCGCAAGTGCGGTGGCACGGCGAAGCTGTGACGGAAGTTCGATCAACAGCAGAAATTCCAACTCCCTCAGTCGCTTCGCGCCAGCTCCCCCGAAGGAGGAGCCTTTAATAGCCTCCCTCTTGAGGGAGGTGGATTCGCCGCAGGCGAAGACGGAAGGAGTTTGAGGAAAATTGCGAGAGGAGCTATCGCGCCCCTCTCGC
>JAZSFD010000006.1:0-30692 GCA_045532035.1 Eubacteriales bacterium
GGGCGAATCTCTCCCTGTAGGGGACGATGCCTACATCGTCCCGTTCAGAAATACATTTATAACTTGTTTTGCGGGACGATGTGGGCATCGTCCCCTACAATTATTGCAAACGCTCATCTGTCAGCGGTGGATGAGGTGTCGTAATCAAGCCTATGGCCAAAACTCCAACTCCCTCAGTCGCTTCGCGACAGCTCCCCCGAAGGAGGAGCCTTTAATAGCCCCTCTCGCATTGTTTTTGTCATTGATTATCCGTCACAGCTTCGCCGTGCCACCACACTTACGGGGGAGGCTTTTTGTGCAATATATCAATGTGCACTTCTGAAATAGGGTTTGTCAGTGGTTTGAGAGAATGCGGTCGGTATTCTCTCTTTGATTTTTTAGATACTTACGGCACTTCCTTGTTTGTGAAATATTCATGATAGCTTATTCCCGTCACCTTTTTGAAAAGCCTGCTCATATACGCCGGCTCGTCGATGCCGACATTATATGCCGCCTCTTTCAGTGACAGGTGGCGGTTGCTGATAAGTTCTATTGCCACAAATATTCTGTACCTGTTTATGTATTCAAGAACTCCGCTGTTTTTCACTCTTCTGAATATTCGGTGCAGATATCCCTCCGAAATGTTGAGATGGGAGGCGATGTCGGCGACAGTGAGCTTTTTTGCATAGCTTTTATGGATGTATCGGCAGGCCTTTGAAACATACAAATGCTCGGAAGGGGAAATGTCGGGGGCCGAATCTGTTTTCTTTATCACAAAATCTGTCATGCATGCCGCAAGAGTAAACCATTGCCCGAGGGCAGAAAACTTGCTTTTCGGATCTTCGGATATGAACAGAGATGCTATTTTTATTATGATATTGCGCGCTTCGTCGTAAAGATCGTCCAAGAGCTCGTGGTAGGGAATAAGTATGGTGTTGGAATGTGACAGCCGCTCTTTTAAGCTTTGGGTGTCGGTGTCGTTTTCTGAATCGTGGCGGCGCAGATTGTAGTTGACCCTTACCCCGACTGTCGAATGGCGTTGACCGTTGTTGTCGGCAAGATATGAATTGCAGGAAATGTCGGAAAACATCGGAATGGACATTCCGGCGTGCGTTTCTTCCTTTTTCCGTCATCGTGCTCGAAAACAATGTTGCCCTTTTCGAGAATGGCGATCTCGAGGAAGTTTTCGAGCTTGTCAAAGCGGTTTTTGTACCGGTCGGTGTCAACACTGCACGCATGAATTATTTCAGGAACGGACAACAATTCTATTTCGTAAAAAATCATAAAATACTCCTAAAACACCCGAAAATGGTGCTTGTTGCGGTACGAATTGTGCGTTTATTATATCATAACATTTCAGTTTTGTACATACCTGTTTTTGCCGTTATGTCATTTTTGTACATGAAAATTAGAATTATCTATTTATTTATCGGCCGGCAGGCTTTATAATGTACTAAAAGAGGTGATTGTCTTGAAAATTTATGATAAGCTTTTTAGATTTCCGCTCGGTGCGATTCGCTCCGAAGGATATATGAAACAACAGATGCTCCGCGGAAAAGACGGAATGTGCGGTCATCTTCACGAGCTTGAACCCGGCATGATAAACGATCCTTACACAAACAAAAGCTATGTTGAAGCCTGGGGCGACGGCAACCAGTCGGGCTGGGGAGGAGAGATCTCCGGAAACTACTGGACAGGCTACATCCAGTTTGCCTTCACACTGAACGATCCCGAAATGATAAAGACTGCCACAGATTGGGTGAATGCCATGATAAAGAAGCAAAAGCCCGACGGCTATCTCGGCACCTATTATGAAGAGAACGCGGCGATCTATGAGGACTACAACGCCTGGGGAACGGCCTGCGCCATGCGCGGACTTCTCGCTTTTTATGAAGCGACAAAAAGAGAGGATATTCTTGATGCGGTCTATCGCTGTATGCTCTGGTTTTGTGAAAACTGGAGCGGTGACAAAAAGACCACCTACGCAGGTCCTTACATAATTGAGCCTGTTGTTTATGTATATAAGCTCAAGGGCGACAAGCGTCTTCTTGATTTTGCCGAAGACTATCTTGAATATATCTGCAACCATGACATTTTTGCCACATCCTATAAATCGATGCTTCACGGCAAATTCCGCTATAATTCAAATCACACCGCAGGTTTTGGCGCACAGGTGCGCATTCCCGCTCTTGTGTATTCGGTGACGGGAAAAGAGGACTATCTCAAGGCGACAGAAAGACGCATCGCTCAGATAGTTGAAAAATCCATGCATCTGACAGGCGCTCCCGTGTCGGTCTCGGAATTCTTGGGACCTGTAAGTGCCACAGCCGAAAGTGAATATTGTAATTTTGCATATTTCAATGCCACCTATTCATATCTTTCCTGCATTACGGGGGAAGCAAAATACGGCGAGCTGATGGAGAGAATGTTCTATAACGCGGCGCAGGGCGCAAGAAAAAAGGACGAAAAGGCTATTGCCTATCTTTCGTCCCCCAATCAGCTTTATGCCACCGACAATTCCTCGAGCGCCATGTTCGATATGCAGGTCTATGCCCCCTGTTATCCGACCTCCTGCTGTCCCGTAAACGCCGTGGCGCTGGTTCCCGAATTTGTTCGCGGAACGATTCTTCACGACGAGAAAAAGAATCTTTTTGTTATGGCATACAGCCCGTGCAGTCTTGCCTGCGGTGACAGAGCTGTTGCCGTTGATACAAAATATCCCTTCAGAAATTCAGCAGTAATCGAAATGAACTGTGACGGAAGCTTTTCGCTGAATCTCCGTATTCCCGAATGGTGCACAGGCTTTACCGTCAAGGTGAATGGCGATGCGATAAGTGTACCCGAAAAAGACAGCTTTGCCGTTGTTGAAAGGGAGTGGAAAAAGGGCGACATGGTGGAGATTTCTTTTGAGGCAAAGGTTGAAATCGTCAAGATCGATGACACCGATGCTTCGGGAAAACATCCCATCGCCATAAAATACGGTGCTCTCGTATTCTCCTATCACCCCGAAGAAAAATGGACTCCCATCAAAGGAAGTCCCGTGACAGCCCTGCCCGATGGCTGGAGCTGGTACAATGTCACTCCCGTCCATGTGGAAGCCGATCTTCACGACCAGCATGAGAGCGTATGGGTGTGCGCAAATATCAGATCTCCTGGAATGTGGCGCTTGATGAGGAGCTTTCTTCCGATGATGTGACAATCGAGCTTGTTGAATCGGAGGGCTACCCCTGGGAAACTCCTATGATAAAGCTTCACACCCATTGCTATAAGGCACCCTATCTCTGCTCGCCCTATCCGACAAAAACCTTTGAGCCTTTCGGTGATTATCAGGAGGTGACAGACAAGCTTGATCTTGAGCTTGTGCCCTACGGCTGTACAAATCTCAGAGTCACCTATTTCCCCAAAGCGAAACTGAAATAAAGGAGATATGCCATGAAGCTTGCAACAACCACAGGTGATTTCAAAGACTATTGCAAAGACCACAAGGAAATGGTAAAGTGCGTTTTTGACGCGGGATTCCGCTATGTCGACCTGAATATGTATGAGCTTGACATTCCGGGAAGCCCTTTTATGGCGCAGGGATGGGAAATGTACACCGAAGAGCTTGGCGAATACGCCGAAAAGCTTGGGGTGAAGTTTGTCCAGGCGCACGCTCCGGGTATGCGCGGAAATGTGCTTGAAAAGAACGAGAATTATGATTATTTCGTCGAGGCGACCCGCCGTTCGATTGAGGTCTGCTCGATGCTTGGTATTAAAAACGATGTTTTCCACACAGGGTGGAAGGAGGGCGTCACAAAGGATCAGTATTTCAAGGAAAACGCAGACTTTGTCAGGCTTTTTGTTCCCACGATGGAAAAACACGGTGTTAATCTGTGCATCGAGAACAGTACCAAGGTCAATATGGGCACTAAATATTTCTTCCTCGAAGGACGCGAGATGAATGAATTTATCGATTATGTGGGACATCCGCTTCTTAAAGCCTGCTGGGATGTGGGTCACGCAAATCTTGAGGGACACAACTATAAGGATATCGTTGATCTCGGAAGCAATCTTGCATCTCTTCACATTCACGATAATTTCAACTTTGATTCCCACCGGATGCCTTTCACCGGCAGCATAAACATGGATGAAGTGATGCAGGGACTTATCGCGTCAGGCTATAACGGCTGTTTCACCATGGAGGCGGAATGGACTCTTTCTCCTGCCCGTGTCCGCAAAAATCCCCGTGACGGCGAAAAATTGCGTCATCTGCCGCTGGAATTCAAGCTTGATGCCGAAAGGCTTCTTTTCAAGCTCGGAAAGTGGATACCTGAATCGTACGATTGCTACGAAGAATGAATAAAAACTCCGCTGAATCTCAGCGGAGTTTTGCTTTTGTCAGTCTGTTATTGTGACCTTTGCCATTTTCTGCTCTTCGCGGGGACGGTCGTTTCTTCCTGTCGAGCAGGTGGCGATCTCGTCAAGAGTCTCAAAACCTGCGGTCAGCTTTCCGAAGGCGGCGTACTGTCCGTCGAGGTGAGGCGCATCCTCGTGCATGATGAAGAACTGCGATCCTGCAGAATCCGGCATCATCGAACGCGCCATCGAGATAACGCCTCTTGTGTGTTTCAGGTCGTTCTTGATTCCGTTGGAGGCAAATTCTCCCTTGATCGAATAGCCGGGACCGCCGCAGCCTGTTCCGTCGGGGTCGCCGCACTGGATCATAAAGCCTTCGATAACTCTGTGGAAGATGAGCCCGTCATAAAAGCCGTCCTTTGCAAGCTTGACAAAGTTTTCGACGGTGATGGGAGCGATATCTGGATAAAGCTCAAGAGTCATCTTTTTTCCGTTTTCCATTTCGATAATTGCTGTAATTGTGTTCATCTGAAAAAGTCCTTTCGTTTGTTTTCAAATGTTATTGTATCACGCAAATGTGTCAAAGTAAAGTGCTTTTTGCCAAAAAAACAAACGGAAAGAGAAAAAACATATTTCCCGCAAAAACCGCAAGCCTTACCATAAAATATTCGCGTAGATTTATAAGCCCGGCACCTGCCGACGCTTTTATCTGAAAGAAGACCGAAAGTCCGCCAAGGGTTGCGAAAAGACAGGTGATCGGCAGGCTTGCACAAAAAGGCAGACTTGATATTTCCGCAATACCCGAGGTTGATTCAAAAATCCCTGACAGGATGACTCCGAAAATTTGCGGCGCTCCAAGTTTTGTTGCGGCATTTTTTGCAAGATCGCCCGCAAGCGAAAAGAAAATGACAAATCCGAAAAGGGCAACCATGCTTTTTGCCGAGTGCACGATGCTTTCCGGAAGACTTTCGTGAAAAGCTTTTTGTATACATGGTTCTGTACGGGAAGCTTTTTTGAAATGAGCAATAACAACCACCGATAATGTCTCACAAATATATAGCCATACCCCAAAAGCCTGAGAACCGAAAACACACCGGCCGACAAAAAATATCAGAAAGGACGGACTTGCGTTGTTGCAAAGAGCAATGACTTTTTTTGCTTCTTCTTTTGTCAGTGCTCCCGAATCTGCCATGTCTTTTGCAACGACCGACGGTATGGGATATCCGCAGAAAAGACTTATGAGAAAGACAGGAAGCTCCCTTTCCGAAAACCCCGACAGCCTTGAAAGAAATGCTGAAAATCTGCTTTTTCCAAAGAAAAGATAAGGACATATCTGCTTTGAAAGCACCGACATCGGAAAAAGTGACGGCAGAAGGCTTGAGATGCATCTTTCCCAGGATGCCGCAACACTTTCAAGGGCTTTGCCGGGAAATACAAAAAGCAATGATGTCATTATCAAAACATATAGCATCTGTGCAGTTGGGAAAAGCTTTTTTGACATAAAGATTTTTTCACCCCAATAAGATTTAGTATGTATCTTTTTTATTTATACGGAGAAACAGGTTGAAGAATTACAGAAAAAAAGCACTTTCCGCCATTCCGACAGCAGTGAGTGTTGCGGAAAAAAGCGGTCTTCCCATAGATGTCCTCGGAGGGTATCCGTTGGTTACCGTCAAATCGGGGAGAGAGCTTATCGTTGAGGGCAAATGCAGGCTTCTGGAATACGGCGGAGAAAAAATCGGCATTGCCTGCGGCAATGTGAGGATAAATGTCAACGGAAGAGGCTTGAATGTCCGTCTGATGGATTCGTGCGCCCTGGTGGTGGCAGGGGTCATCTGTGCCGTTGTTTTTGAGGAGTAGCGCATGATAGGCAAAATAATAGACTTTATAATCGGAAAAGCGTCTTTTGTCATAACCGTAAAGGATCCTCATGATGTGGCAGTCTTCAATATTCTGCGGGAAAGCGGATTTTACGGCTGCCGCGTGTCACAGGGAAAAATAACCTTTTCCTGTGATTGTGAAAAAGCAAAGGAAATATCAAAAAATCTTGATGCCCTTGAGGTGCCGTACGAAAAGAGTGTTTCAGGGCTTGTGTATTATGTGAAAAGGCTGTTTTTCCGTCCCGGCTTGTCGGTGGGGGTTGCAGGCGCTCTTCTTCTCAATGCGCTTTTCACAAGCACTGTATGGAATATAGATATCCGCGGCAACAGCACCGTTTCTGATGCGGATATAATGCGAGGACTGTATAAACTCGGAGTTTACGAGGGTGTCAAAAAAAGTGATGTGGACATAAAAAGCCTCACGAGGGACTATATGCTCACAGATGACAGGCTGTCTTTTATGCATATGAACATAAACGGTGTGCGCGCAACTGTTGAAGTGGCTGAGGCAGTGAAAAAGAGTCAGAGCGGAAATGACAAAAAAGAGGTTTGCAACATTGTGGCGCGGTGTGATGGTGTTATCACACGCATGGATGTTTACAGCGGCGGCAGAGAGGTCGAAAACGGACAGAGTGTTGTCAAAGGACAGCTTCTTATATCTTCTTTTTTTGAAACAAGGACTGTCGGCCATCTTCTTCGCAGAGCGAAGGGAACTGTTTTTGCGCGCACCGAGCCTGTTTTTGAAATGCGTATTCCAAAGAAAAAGTTCACAAGATCGCACACAGGGGAAAAGACAAGACGAAGTATTTCTTTTCTGAATTTCTCCTTGCCCCTTGACGGAGAAAATGTCGTTTTTGATGAAAAAAGTGTGTGCCTTGAAACAGAAAAAAAGCCTATGTATCTTTTTGGTATGCTGAATATACCGATAACTCTTGTGTCAGAAAAGTTCGGCTATTCCGAATTTTTGCCTGAAAAACGCACAGAAAACGAGGCTCGCGGTATGTTTGAGAGAGAATATGAGGTGTGGAAAAAGTCTTTTTCCGAAAGCGGAGAGATACTTTCCTGCGAGCAAGAAATGCTTGAGGAGGACGATTGCTTTGTGTTTGTCTGCCGCCTTTCGTGCATCGAAAGCATAGGATTTGATAAACCGTTTGAAATAAGGGAAAACTAAATTGCAAAAGCACTTGAAAATATATATGTTTTGTGATAAAATATATAAGGAAAATTATGAGCGAAGGGACATCTTATGGCAGAAAAAATCCTTGAAAACCTCACACATGAAAAAATATCGGCTCTTTTCGGCTCTTATGACGCAAACGCCGAGATAATCGAAGAAGAATGCGGAGTCTCTCTTTTTGCAGGTGACGGAAGCATCAAAGTTGCAGGCACGGATGAATCAAGCGTCAGCAAAGCATATGCTGTGCTTGAAAGTCTTTCGCTTCTTCTCAACACGGCGGGAAGCATAACAGAGCAGAACATCCGCTACGCCATATCCTCCATCAACCGCGAAAACACCGAGGAGCTTTCAAAGCTTGACAGCGACTGCGTCTGCATCACCAGCCGCGGAAAGCCCATCAAGGCAAAAACCATCGGTCAGCGAAAATATGTCGAGGCGATCTCAAAAAATACCGTCGTTCTCGGCATCGGTCCTGCGGGTACCGGAAAGACCTTTCTTGCCGTTGCTATGGCGGTGAACGCCCTTCGCAAAAAAGAGGTCAGCCGCATAGTGCTTACCCGTCCTGCGGTGGAGGCAGGCGAAAAGCTCGGATTTTTGCCGGGCGATCTCCAGAACAAGATCGACCCCTATCTGCGTCCCTTGCACGATGCTCTTTATGAAATGCTTGGCGCCGAGGGCTATGCGAGAAACCTTGAAAAGGGAGCCATTGAGATCGCTCCCCTTGCCTATATGCGAGGAAGAACTCTTGACGATTCCTTCATCATTCTCGATGAAGCGCAGAACACGACGCCCGAACAGATGAAAATGTTTCTGACGCGTCTCGGCTTTGGCTCGAAGATAGTCGTGACCGGCGACATCACCCAGATAGATCTTCCCGACGGGCACCGCTCGGGACTTATTGAGGCGGCAAAGATAATCTCTCAGGTCGACGGAGTCAGCGTCCACAGGCTTTCCGACCGTGACATCGTCCGTCACGCCCTCGTTCAGAAGATAATTCTTGCCTATGACAGATACGAACAACAAAGAAAGGTACAAAAGACAGAAAATGAAAAACAGGATATACATCAATAACGATCAGGACAAAATAATTGTCATCGAAGAATACAAAAAGATAATCAAAAAGACGGTGAATGCCGCTTTGCGCCATGAAAAAGCGGGCTTTTGCGCTGAGGTGTCTGTAACTTTCACAGACAACGAAAAGATCCGTGAGCTTAACCTTGCCCACCGCGAGAAGGACAGTGCCACAGATGTTCTGTCTTTCCCTCTTTTCGAAAAGGATTCTTTCTCCACACAGCGTGACGAACAGGAATATATCGCCATCGGAGATATTGTCATCTCTCTTGAAAAAGCGCGCGAGCAGGCGGAAGAATTCGGTCATTCGATCGAGCGCGAGATCGCTTTCCTCACAGTCCATTCGGTGCTTCATCTTGTGGGGTACGACCACGAGGTCAGCGAAGAGGACGAAAAATATATGAACGACACCTGCGAAGCCGTCCTTGAAAAGCTCGGACTTACCCGCGATTATCTTCCTGAAGCTAAGGCCGAAGATAAAGAAGAGACCGAAGAGAGCGGGGAAGATGAGGGGGATGTCATCGCGCGCGAGGATATGCGTACGGGCTTTATCTGCATCCTCGGTCGACCGAATGTGGGAAAAAGCACACTCATGAATACCATTCTCGGCGAAAAGGTTGCAATCGTTTCGAAAAAGCCCCAGACCACAAGAAACAAGATCACCGGCGTTTACACAAAGGGCTGTGACCAGTTTGTTTTCATCGACACTCCCGGTATTCATAAGCCCAAGAACAAGCTTGGCGAATTTATGATGAAAGAAGCGGGCGACTCGGTGGTCGGCACCGATGCTGTCGTTTTCATCGTCGAGCCCACCGAAAAGCCTTCGAAGGTGGAGCAGGAGATTGCTCAGAAGATCAATTCGCTGAAGGTCCCGGCACTTCTTGTTATCAACAAGGCGGATGCCTTCAAAAAGACAAAGATACTCACCACCATCGACAATTTTTCGAAGCTGTGCGAATTCAGCTCGATCATCCCCATTTCGGCTCTTGAAAATGACGGAGTTGACATTGTGCTCGAGGAACTGAAGCCTTATCTTAAGAACGAACCGTGGTTTTTCGAGGCTGACATGATAACCGACCAGCCCATTCGTCAGATCGCCGCCGAGGTCATCAGAGAAAAGCTTCTTCGCACCCTTGATGATGAGATCCCCCACGGTGTTGCCGTTGTTATCGAGGAATTTGAGGAAAAACCGAAGATCATCAACATCCGTGCCGAGCTTTTCTGTGAAAAAGAGGCGCACAAGAAGATCATCATCGGCAAAAACGGTGAATCGCTGAAAAAGGTCGGAAGCTTTGCAAGAGAAGATCTCGAAAAGCTTTTTGACAAGAAGATATATCTTGATCTCTGGGTCAAGGTACGCGAGAACTGGCGCGACAGTATGCTCAATCTCAACCGCCTCGGCTTCAAGGGCGACAAATAAAACAAAGGACAAATCTTTTTGATGGAAATTACCTGCGACGGCGTTGTGATACGCGAAACCGAATACGGCGAGGCTGACAAGATCGTCACCTTCCTTTGTGCCGAATACGGAAAGATCACCGTCATGGCAAAGGGCGTGCGCTCGATAAAGAGCAAAAACTCCTCGGCAGTGCAGCTTTTTTGTGCCTCAAGCTTTGAAATGGTCGAAAAAAACGGACGGTACACCCTGAAAACCGCCACAGTCAACGACAGCTTTTATTCGGTGAGAGACAATATCGAGCATTTTGCGCTTGCCTCTTATTTTGCCGATGTCTGCAACACCGTCTGTGCCGAAAACAACGATGAGCGTGAAATGCTCAGACTTGTTCTCAACTGCTTTTATGCCATGGCGCATCTGGGAGATGTTCCGCTCTGGCGCATAAAATGTGCTTTCGAAATGAAGTGTATGCAGATAAACGGTCTTTCTCCCGAGCTTTCGGAGTGTATAGAATGTGCAAGACCTGCGGTTGACTCTGTAAATGATGAGGGGGACTTTCTGTTTTCGCCTGTGGACGGCGGCTTCATTTGTCCCGAATGCCTTGCAATGTATGGAGAAAAAAACACTGTTCCCATTGGCGTTCATACGGTGGACGCGCTTTTGTATCTGCTGTCCTCGCCCCAGAGCAGGATGCTTCGTTTTCCGCTTCCCGACGAGCCGTCAGCGATCTATGAGCTGTCAAACTTGTGCGAAAGATATCTTTCGGTACAGACACAGAAAAGATTTGAAACGCTCTCCTTTTACAAGAGCGTTTGCATAATGTGATTAAGAATAAGGAGATTTAACCTATGCAGGTGGAAAACACCGACATTTCAAGCGGCGTTTTTGTGACATCAAGCTTTGACGAATATACCCGACGCGGTTTTGAAAAGGCTTTTGTTTCGCTTGAATTTGACAAAATACGCGGAATGCTTTGCGATTGCACCTCGGTGGAGGGCGCAAAAAAGCTTCTGTGTGATATACAACCCTCTGTGTCTTTGGAAAACATCAGATATATGCAAAGACAGACCACCGAGGCAAAGCAGATGTCTGCTACAAAAGGCCCTCCGTCTTTTGGCGGAGTCCGAGATATTTCAAATTCGCTTGAACGCTGCGAAAAGGGGGCTCCCCTCAACATGGGCGAGCTTTTGCAGATTGCAGATGTCCTGCGCTCGGCAAGAGGTGTTTCGGAATATTTCGGAGCATATAAGGGCTCGGAAGAATTTTGTCTCAACGATATCGCAGGCAAGCTTTCGGCAAATAAGTTTCTTGAGGAGCTCATAACCGGCTCTATCGTGTCTGAGGATGTGATGTCCGACAACGCCTCTCCCGAGCTTTATGATATACGCCGCAAAATCCGTTCCGCCTCCAACCGTATCCGCGAGAATTTGCAGAAATATGTGGCAGGCGGCGGTTCAAAATTCTTGCAGGAAAACATCGTTACCACAAGAAACGGCAGATTTGTTATTCCCGTAAAGTCAGAATACCGCAACGAGATCAAGGGTCTTGTGCATGACACCTCAGCCACCGGCTCGACTCTTTTTGTGGAGCCGATGAGCGTTGTGGAGGCAAACAACGAGATTCGTGTCCTTCAATCAAAGGAAGAAGCCGAAATCGAGCGTATTCTTTATAACATCTCGGGGGAGTGTTCGAGATTTTCGGGCGCACTTCGCGCAAATTATGAAAACCTATGCCTTCTTGCCGCAGTTTTTGCAAAGGCAGAGCTTTCTTATCGCCTTGAGGCGACAGAGCCCTTGATGTCAAAAAAGCCTTATGTGGAGCTTCGCAGTGCGCGCCATCCTCTTCTTGATAAGGACAAGGTTGTGCCGATAGATGTTATACTCGGCAGAAAATATACCCTTCTTGTCATCACGGGTCCCAACACCGGCGGCAAGACGGTAACACTCAAAACTGTCGGACTTTTTGCAATGATGGCGCAGTGCGGTCTGCATATTCCTGCCAAGGACGGCTCGACTCTTCCTGTTTTTGACTCAATTCTTACCGACATCGGCGACGAGCAGAGTATCGAACAGTCGTTGTCCACCTTCTCGGCTCATATGGTCAACATTGTGTCGATCTTAAAAAAGATAACTGCAGATCCTCTGGTGCTTTTTGATGAGCTTGGTGCGGGCACTGACCCTCTTGAGGGGGCGGCGCTTGCCGAATCGATTCTTGAAACGGTGCGGAAAAAGGGATGTCTTTGCGCGGCAACGACCCATTATGCAGAGCTTAAGGCATATGCTTTGTCGACAGATGGCGTTTCCAACGCCTCCTGCGAATTTGATGTTGAAACATTGCGTCCTACCTATCGGCTCATGATAGGTCTTCCCGGGAAGTCAAACGCCTTTGCCATTGCCGAAAGGCTTGGTATTCCGCAGGGGATAATCACCGACGCGAAAGAGAATATGACCGGTGAAACCCTGCGCTTTGAAAGTCTTATCGATGAGCTTGAGACTCAGAAATCTCATTACGAAAACGAAAAACAAAAGGCGGCAAAGCTTCGCGCCGAGCTTTCGGAAATGCATAAAAAAACGAGAGAGGAGCGCGAACGCTTCAATAAGCGCCTGGAGGCGGAAAACGAAAGGGCGCAAAAGCAGGCGCGCACCCTCATTGAGCAGGCGCGCGCATCTGCCGACTATATTTTTGCCGAGCTTGAAAAGGTAAAAAAGCAAAAGGACAGCGAAAAGCTTGCACAGACTCTTGCACAAACGCGTCAGGATGTCAGATCAAAGCTCAAGGAGGCAGGCGGAAAGCTGTCGCAGGTTCCCGAAAGAATAGAGGAGGAATATGTTCTTCCGAGACCTTTGAAAAAAGGGGACACTGTTACCCTTAAGGACATCGGGAAGTCGGGAACCGTCCTTTCTGTCGACGGCGACAATGTCACAGTTCAGGCAGGAATCATCAAGACAAAGACAAAGGTGTCAAATCTCATCCTTGAGGAGATTGCCGCCACCCCCGAAAAGAATTTGAAGCTGTCAAAAGCCCCACGTACTGCCATGAATGTTAGCACAGAAATCGATGTTCGCGGCATGATCGGCGACGACGCATGGTTTGCGGTGGACAAATACCTTGACGAGGCGGTTCTTGCAAACCTTTCTCAGGTCACCATCATCCACGGCAAGGGCACAGGCGCACTGCGAGCTGCGCTGACAGGTTTTCTTCGCAAGGACAAGCGGGTGAAGACCATGCGCTCGGGAATGTTCGGGGAAGGGGACAGCGGAGTGACTGTTGTGACTCTGAAATAATCGTATTGTTTGTAAAATGCGATTTTACCGAAAAGATGGATGATTTTTTCGAAAATGCTATTTACAAAAATATAAAGCTTTGATATAATATTATAAATATAGCTTGCAACATCAAAGCTTTTTGAGAGGTACGAAGATGGATAAGTTAAAGCTTGGCGCACAGTTCTACACTCTGCGTGAATTTACAAAAACTCCAGGCGACTTTATGCGTACAATGCTCAGAATCGCCGATATCGGATACAAATATGTTCAGGTTTCTGGCGTTGGCCCCGATGTAAAGGCTGATGTGATAAAGAAAGCCTGCGACGAAACAGGTCTTTCGGTGTATATCACCCACACTCCTTTTGCACGCATAATCGACGATACCGATGCCGTCATTGAAGAACACAAAAGGTTCGGCTGCAACATCATCGGTCTTGGCTCTGCAGGTGAATATTCAAAGTCTTACGACGGTTTTGCACGCCTTGCACAGGATCTTGCTCCTGCCGTTGAAAAGATTAAGAAGGCAGGAATGTTTTTCAGCTATCACAACCATTGGATGGAGTTTGAAAGACTTAACGGCAAGCATTTTATGGATGCTTTCATCGAAAATTCCGACATGGAAGCCGTAAAGCTTACTGCGGATGTTTACTGGCTCCATTTTTCGGGTCTCAACGAATGCAAGTGGCTTGAAGAAAACGCAAAGTATATTTCCTGCACCCATTTCAAGGATCTCGGCGTTTATGAAGGCAAGCAGACCATCGTTGAGGTGATGACAGGAAACCTCGATTATCCCGCAATTCTCGAATCCTGCAAGAAGGCAGGTATCGAATACAACTTTGTTGAGCTTGACACCACCACCATGGATCCCTTCAAGGCAATGAAGCTGAGCTTTGACAACCTTATGGCAACAGGCTGTTTTGAGTAATTGAAAATACATTACGGAGGATATAAAAATGGCAACATTGAAAATGCTTGCGATCGACCTTGGCGCTTCCAGCGGCAGAGGAATGGTCGGCAAGTTTGACGGAAAAAAGATCACTCTTGAGGAGATTCACCGTTTCCCCAACGGCCCTGTTAATCTCAACGGCTCGCTTTATTGGGATATTCTGCGTACCTTCGGTGAGATAAAGACTGCTCTTCACAACTGCGCTCTCTCGGACAGCCGCGATATCAAGACCATGGCTGTCGACACCTGGGGCGTTGACTACGGACTTCTTGACGGTAACGGCAAGCTTCTTGAAAACCCCTATTGCTACCGTGATGAGAGAACAACAAAGGGCATCATGGAGGAGCTTTATAAGGTTATTCCCAAGGAAGAGCTTTATAAGATCACAGGTACCCAGGCTCTCAACTTCAACACTATCTATCAGCTTTATTCTCTTGTCAAGGAAAGACCCGAGGCACTTACAAATGCCAAGGATATGCTCTTTATCCCTGACCTTCTCAAATATTTCCTCACAGGTGTGAAGCAGACCGAATACACCATCGCCTCCACCGCTCAGATGCTTGATGCGACAAAGCGTGATTGGGCGTTTGATGTGACCGATAAGCTCGGTATTCCCCGCCACATTCTCGGCGACATCGTAGCTCCCGGAACTGTCTGCGGAAAGCTTCTTCCCCAGATCGTTGAGGAAATCGGCGGCATCGATCCCACCGTCATCAACACAGCATCCCACGATACCGCTGCGGCAGTGGTTGCCGTTCCTTCCCAGAAGGAAGATTTCGTTTATATCTCGAGCGGCACATGGTCGCTCATGGGCAAGGAGCTTGCAGAGCCCTCCACAGGCGATCTTTCGTTCAAATATGACATTACGAACGAAGGCGGTGCCGAAAGAAAAATCCGTTTCTTGAAGAACATCATGGGTCTTTGGATCGAGCAGGAATCCCGCCGTCAGTGGCAGAGACAGGGTGAGGATGTTTCGTTCAACGAGCTTTCGGATGCAGCGGTGGCTTCCCAGCCTCTCAAGTGCCTCATCAATCCCGACGACCTTTCGTTCCAGACACCCGGCAATATGCCCCGCAGAATCCAGGAATACTGTGAAAAGACTGGTCAGTATGTTCCCAAGACTAAGGGCGAGATCGTAAGATGTATTTTCGACAGCCTCGCACTCTGCTACCGTCACACAGTCGAAATGCTTGATGATATCACAGGCAAGAAGACTCCCTTTATCAACATCGTCGGCGGCGGCACCAAGGAAGAACCTCTTTGCAAGTTCACGGCAGATGCCTGCGGACGCCCTGTATATACAGGACCTGTTGAAGCAACAGCTCTCGGCAACATTGCAATCCAGGCTATCGCTTGCGGCGAGATCAAGAATGTTTCCGAAGCAAGAGAGGTTATTGCCAATTCCTTTGAGATCAAATATTTCGAACCCAAGGATACCGCTATGTGGGACGAGGGTTATGCAAAGTTCTTAAAGCTTCTTGAAAAATAAAATTTAATACATAAAGGAGAACAAAAATGTCTATTGTAAAGTCTTACGAGCTTGCTCGTGAACAGTATGCTCAGATCGGCGTTGACACAGACAAGGCCATCGAAAGATTGAAGAGCATTCCGATTTCCATCCATTGCTGGCAGGGCGATGACGTTGCAGGCTTTGAAAGTCTTGATGGTTCGCTCGACGGCGGTCTTGCAGTAACAGGTAACTATCCCGGTAAGGCAAAGAACCCCGAACAGCTCAGAGCTGACATGAGCTTTGCTTTCTCTCTCATCCCCGGACCTAAGAAGGCAAACATCCACGCTTTCTATTCCGAACCCAAGAGCCGCAAGGTTGACAGAGATGCCATCACTCCCGAATGCTTTGACAACTGGGCAGACTGGGCTGTTGACCAGAAGATTGGTCTTGACTTCAACCCCACCTGCTTCTCGCATCCCAAGAGCTCTGACGGACTCACACTTTCTCATCCCGATGAAGGCATCCGTAACTTTTGGATCGAGCACTGCATCCGCAGCCGTGAGATCTCCGAATACCTCGGCAAGCGCACAGGTGTACGCTCTGTAAACAACATCTGGGTACCCGACGGCTTCAAGGACAACTGCTTTGACAAGCTTGCTCCCCGTGCCCGTCTTCTCGACTCTCTCAACAAGATCGAAGCAAAGAAGCTCGACTCCAAGTACACCAAGGACGCTGTTGAGTCCAAAGTGTTTGCAGTTGGTGTTGAAGCCTTCACAGTGGGCTCTCACGAGTTCTACATGGGCTATGCCATGAAGAATCCCGATGTTATGCTCTGCCTTGACGCAGGTCACTTCCATCCCACCGAAGTTATCTCCAACAAGGTTTCCTCCGCGCTTCTTTATTCTGACGAGATCCTTCTTCACGTTTCCCGTCCGATGCGTTGGGACAGTGACCATGTTGTTATCCTCGACGACGAGCTTATGGCTATCGGTCAGGAGATCATCCGCAACGATTTTGAAAAGCGCGTAAACATCGCTCTTGACTTCTTCGATGCAAGCATCAACCGTATCGCTGCATGGGTTATCGGTACAAGAAACACCCAGAAGGCTCTTCTCAAGGCAATGCTTGAGCCTATTGATCTTCTCAAGAAGGCAGAGGCAGAGTTTGATTACACCACAAGACTTGCACTTACTGAAGAATACAAGTCCTATCCCTTCGGTGCAGTTTGGGATTACTACTGCGAGCAGATGGGCGTTCCCACCCGTGATTCGTGGTTCGAAAAGGTCCGCGCATACGAAAGAGATGTTCTTATCAAGAGATAATCAGCTCAGATATACAAAAAATCTCACCCTTTGCGGGTGAGATTTTGCTTTTATTGTTGCTTTGCCGAATATTCCTTGGGTGAATATCACGTGGCTTTTTTGAAAAATCTACTGAAATAGTTGGTATCGTCAAAGCCGCAGGCAAAGGCTGTTTCGGTAACGGAATAAAAGCCCTGCGAGAGCATATCCTTTGCGTGGAGTATCCGAAGCTCGTTCCGGTATTCGATGGGGGATTGGTTCATGGCAAGAATAAAGAGATGGCGAAAATATGATGTGCTGAGACAGCAAAGAGAGGCAAGAAACGAAACCGAAAAGTTTTCTGAATGGTGCTCCTCAATATACTCTATGGCAGGCGAGATCTTTCGACGGACATCCCGTATTTCGTCGGGCCCTGATGTGTTTATGAAATGAAACAGCAATTCGTAAAGCTGCGACATCGCTATGATGCGATAACCTGCGCCCTTTTTGGACCAGGTGGAGAAAAGCTTTTCAAACTGCGGCTTCAGCGACGGCAAATCGCGTGAAAGCTGTGTCATGCGAGTGCATTCAAAAAAACTGTCGACCGCATCTCCAAAGTTTTTTTGTGCTTGCAATGTAAAGTTTACGGTGTAATGCCTGCATTCACTGATACAGCTTGCACTATATGAGCTTTCGGGTGTCAGAAGGTAAGTGTCTCCTTTTGATACTCTTGTTTTTTCGCCGCCCGTAAAGGTATATTCAAGCTCACCGTCAAGTACATATACAAGCCCGTACAGCTTTCTTTTTGTTAAAAAATCAAAGCTTGCGCCGGTGGGAAAGGTATAGTCGTGCACTGTGATGATCTCATCGACCGAAAAATAAAAATCATTGTATGTCTTTTCCATGCTTTTAATATAACATCTTTTGACGGCGCTGTCAACAAAAAGTTGTTTTGTGCTATTAAGCAGTCGCTTTTTGCATTGCTATTTGCCAAGATCCGAGGCATAATTTAGAAAAAAGAAAGGGGATAATCATGAAAGATGTTATTTTGACCACCGATCTCTACCATCAGCACGCCGATCCCAACGATCATTGTAATCTCGCGTCGATGTTTTCGCTTGCATATCAGGGCTTTATACGCTTTGCTGGAATCATGTGTGATGATGACCGCGCGTTCAAAAACGACGGATCGTTTTTACATTTCTGTGATCCGTCGGTGCAGTCTGTTGCACAGCTCAACTATATAACCGGCATGGCAGTTCCTGTGGGAATCGGCTCGCGCCGTCCCATAAAGACAAGAAAAGCTCTTGATGACGCTTTGAAGGAGCGCAAAAAAATATCCTCGGTTACTCTTCTGCTCGAAACCCTGCAAAGAGCTGAAAACAAAGTCGATATCCATATGTGCGGTTCGTGCAAGGATGTGGTTATTGCATATAACTACGCTCCCGAGCTTTTTGAGAAAAAATGCGACTGTATATATCTTAACGCCGGCACCTATGAAAAGCAGGATCCCCTGGAATATAATGTATCTCTTGAGCCGTATGCTTTTTCTCAGATATTTTCGATACCTTGCAAAATACTCTGGTCTCCCTGCTTTGATTCGCTGAAATATCCGTTTGTGCCTGCACTTCGTGCAAGCTATTACGATCTCGATCAGGGGGAAATGCTTCCGTATATGTCGCAGGCTGTGAAGAAGTATTTTAATTTCATGTACGGGAAAGTCTTTGACACTAACTGGCTTGCGTATCTCAGAGCGCCTCTTGACAAAAAACTCATTGAAGAATGGTCTGCAAAAAGGCGTCAGATGTGGAGTACCCCGGGAATTCTTTTCTCGGCAGGCAAAGTGGTGACCGAAAAGGGTGATATCGTTGATGAAAACAGCGTGAATGACGCAGTTTACGGTTATCGTCCCGTTAATGTCAAGGTTGAGGAAAACGGTCTTCTTCAGTGGGAAGAAGTGTCTGATTCCCATGTGGAAATGTTTTGGAATAAAGATCCCGAATTGTATCAGAACGCCATGAGACAGGTTATAAAGCAGTTGTTTTCCGCACTGCCCGATGCGGAATAAAATAAAAATGCAGTCCGTTTATGCGGACTGCGTTTTTTATGCAAAATAAAGATAAGTGAACACTTCGTCAGAAATGTTGAAGATGTCTTCTTGTGCAAATCCTGATGGGAATGCGTGGGAGCTGATAAATGCCGGAGTGTTTATGACAACCGGCACCGAGAAAGAAAAGACCGATTCTCCGTCACAAGTTCTCATTTCTGCAAAGTCCCATTTGCAGTGTTCTGCTATGATCTTTACAAAATCAAACTCAGCGGAATAAGCAACACTTGCGAGCTTATCACAGTTTGTCTTCATGTTGTACTCGGCTGTGATTTTGTTGTCCGATTTGTACATTCTGATCTTGCATTTCGAATCTGATGCAATTCGTAACGCAATGGCGCACAGCTCAAGAAACACGGTTACATATGTGTTTTTCTGAATATGGGTCGAGAAGACATTGTCATCAAACGAAATGTTCAGCCTGAAGCCTAGTGGCGCTACCTTTGCCGAAAAGTGGCTGACCAGCTTTGTGCAAACATCCTGAAGATCGACGGTGTTTTCTTCTTCAAAGCCTTCGGTTTTTGTCAGAGTGTGGATGTACAGTGTCATGTTTCTTGCTGCGCGCGAAAAGCGCAGGGAATTGTATTTCAAAAGCTCGGCAGCTTTTGGATCGGAGATCAGCTTGTATTTTTCGCACATTTTGCCGTATGAGTTCAGGAGTGTATTGTTCAGCTTATAGGTCTCGTGAATGAGCTCTATTTTTCCGAAGTCGGACAGCTTCTGAAGCGCTATTGAGCAAATGGCAAGATATATGATGTTTTCACCGTTTCCGTCCGGGATAACAGCCGCGTGAGTGACACCTGTTTCAATCCTGCATTTGATTATTGCAGACTCTCTGTCTTTTGCAAAACGGAGGAACTCGTCATATTGCCCGCTGTCAAGAAGGTTCTTGAAGTTGGTGTTGATTTTGATAAGCTTCATCTTATACGCGAAGCTGTTCTTGAAAATCACCTTGCCGATGCTATCGGTGATTATTACGGGAAAGGGGAGAGCGTCAAGCTCGGAACGGTTGACGGAGGTGTGGGATGCGGTGGGGAATGGGAGTTTATCTGTCAGCATCAAAGTATTCCTTCACGACCTCGCGCTCGTCGAAATGTATTTTTTCATGCCCGATCTCTTCATAAAGCTGGTTTCCTTTTCCGACAATAAGGAGGATGTCTCCTTTTTCCGCCACCGAAAGAGCGTAATGGATCGCATCGCGCCTGTCTTTTATAATTTCATATTTCCCGTTTGTTCTGTGCATTCCCACAAGGATGTCCTCAATGATGTCCTCTACCTTTTCGGTACGCGGATTGTCGGAGGTTATGACCGAAAGATCCGAGTATTTTCCCGATATCTCGCCCATGTCATAACGGCGGAGCTTTGATCTGTTACCGCCGCAGCCGAAAACAGTGATTATTCTTTTTGGGCTGTAATTCTTCACCGAGCCGAAAAGACTTTCAAGGCTCAACGCATTGTGTGCATAATCAATGATGACGGCAAAATCGCATTTTTCGTGCTTTACCGGTTCGACTCTTCCGAAAACATGGATCTTTGAAAGGCTTTCTTGAACCGACGCAAAATCTGCTCCCACTGTCATGGAAATGGCGGTCGAGCACAAAGCGTTGCTCACCGAAAACTCGCCGGGAGTGAGAAGGTGAATGTGTCCCTTGCCGCGAAGCTCAAAGGAGGTGGAAAGACAGTCGGTAAGCTCGAAAAGAATTTTTTCCCCGAAGTAGTCTGCCTTTTCGTTATGGGTGGAGTAAGTGACGGTGTGGATGCCGCTTTTTGCGATGATATCTTTGATAAATTCGATCCTGTCGGAATCGGCGTTTATTATTGCTCTTTTTGCCTGAGTGAAAAGGATTCCCTTGCAGGCAAGATATTCTTCAAAGCAGGAATGCTCGTGCTCTCCGATGTGGTCGGGGGAAATATTTGTAAAAACTCCGATGTCAAAGGTGATGCCGTAGGTTCTGTGCATCATGAGCGCCTGGGAGGATACCTCCATCAGCACATGGGTGATGCCGCACGCTGCCATGTCGGCAAAGATTCTGTGAAGCTCATAGCTTTCGGGGGTGGAATTGTCGATGTATCCGTATTTGTCGGCGTAATATATGCCTGTTGTGCCGATGATTCCGACCTTGAAGCCCGAGTTTGAAAGAATTTCGCGGGTCATGAAGGTGGTGCTGGTCTTGCCCTTTGTGCCGGTGATGCCGATGACAAAAAGCTTTTTTGCGGGATTTCCGAAGAATTCGGCGGAAATCAGCGCAAGCGCCTTTCTTGTGTCTTTGGCAAGAACAAAGGTTATATCGGGATATTCCTTGCATTTTTCGGAGTATACATCATTATCCGAGGCGACGATGGCTTTTGCGCCCAGAGCTACGGCTTTGTCGATGTATGCGTGTCCGTCGGCAAGCGCTCCCTTGAGACATACAAATATCGCCCCAGCCTGTGCTTTTCTTGAATCATAACACAAAGAGGTGAAGTCGTCGTTGTTGCCCGGTCTTATGTCGGCAAGCTGATCGGCAAGAGCTTTTTTTATTTCTGAAAGTGTCATATTCTAACTCTCCCTGGTTCATTTTAGTGATATAAGCGACGAAATGCCGTCCGAAAGCGCATTCACAAATTCGTCTGCCTCATCTGTTGTATTATATTCACAAAAGCTTAAGCGGACAGTATAATCCGCGCTTTTGTTGTCAAGTCCAAAGGCTGACAGCACCCGGTTTTCGCGGTGCTTTGACGAACAGGCGGAGCCTGCGGAGATGTAGATATCCCTTGCCGACAAAAACCTCAGCATGACCTCGCTCTTGATGGCGGGAAGGGTGATTGAAAGAAGATATGGTGTATGTGCTTCGGGACAGTTTATTTTTACCTGCGGTAACTCTTTTGTGAGCTTTGCGGAAAGATAATCGTAAAGCTCTGTTGCTTTTATAAGATTTTTCTTTTCATCCGCCTCTGTCACAGCCTGTGCAAAAGCCGCAATGTTCGGAAGAGCTTCCGTGCCGGGGCGGATATCCTTTTCCTGGCCCCCGCCGTAAAGCAGGGGAGAGATTCGCACGCCTGCCTTGATGAAAAGACCGCCGACACCCTTCGGTGCATGGATCTTGTGTCCGCTTACCGAAATAAGATCAGCTCCGTAAAGGCAGAGGGGTTTTTCAGTTTTGCAGAAAGCCTGCACAGCGTCAGTGTGAAGCAGAGCTGTCGGACAAAGAGCTTTTCGCATTGAGTCAAGAGCTTTTATGTCATATGCTGCGCCTGTTTCGTTGTTTGTGTGCATACAGGAGATAAGTGCGGTGTCTTTTGTGAAATTTTCTTTGCAATATTCAAGATCAAGCTTTCCGCGAAGGGTTGGGATGTATCTGACATCGTAACCTCTTTTTGAAAGCTCTTTTGAAATGTTGTAGACCGACGCGTGCTCGGAATCCGAGAAAAAAACAGTCTTTCCCGAGTGCTTGTGAGCTGCGAGCGCACCGAATATGGCAAGATTGTTTGCCTCGGTACCGCCCGAGGTGAAAAGAAATTCATCGTTTCTGTCAAGGGAACCGAGCTTTGAAAGAATGGTTTTTCTCGCGGCTTTCAAAAGCTTTTCGGCTTCATATCCGAAATCGTGAACGCTTGACGGATTTCCGTAGCATCCGGTCATGACCTCATATGCTTTTTTTGCGGCGGAATCCGAAACCCTTGTGGTCGCGGCGTTGTCAAAATATATCATGTGATTTCAACTCCGTTTTGCTTTATGTATATTTACAGATATACATACCTATTTTACCCAAAACTATTTGCAATGTACAGTGCAAATAATACTTAAAATATTGCGAAAAATGCCTGTGAAAAAAGAGGGCTTTTTTGTTGAATTTTTTTTGAAAATTGCGGTAAAAAACCGAAAAAAACTCTCAAAAAACTATTGAAAAAACTATTGAATAATGCTTATCTTTGGTATATAATTATAAGGAGTAATAATATATACTGCGAAATATTACTGTTTTTTTGAAATTACCCCAACGAAAGGAAAAAACAGCAGAATGCCGAAAGATACATCAAACATCAGAAATTTTTGCATAATAGCCCATATCGATCATGGCAAGTCGACTCTTGCCGACCGCATCCTTGAGCTTACCGACACCGTCGAAAAGCGCGAAATGGAAGAACAACTTCTTGATAACATGGATCTTGAACGCGAGCGCGGAATCACTATCAAGGCGCGCGCCGTCAAGCTCAATTACACCTATGAGGGCAAGGAATATATTCTCAACCTCATTGACACTCCCGGTCATGTCGACTTCAACTATGAGGTATCCCGTTCGCTGAAGGCCTGCGAGGGTGCGCTTCTTGTAATTGACGCAACCCAGGGCATTGAGGCTCAGACCATGGCAAACGCGTATCTTGCCTTTGACAACGACCTTGAGATCGTTCCCGTCATCAATAAGATCGACCTGCCCTCGGCACAACCCGAAAAGGTCAGAGCCGAGGTTGAGGACATCATCGGAATCCCTGCCGACGAAGCCCCCTGCGTTTCGGCAAAAGCAGGTCTCAACATAGATAAGGTTCTTGAACAGGTAGTAAAATCGATCCCTGCACCGAAGGGCGATTCGGACAAGCCTCTTAAGGCTCTTATCTTTGACTCCTATTACGATTCCTACCGCGGTGTTGTTGTTTATATCCGTATTTATGACGGCACCGTAAAAGCAGGCGACACCATAAAAATGATGTCCAACGGCGTGACTTACGAGGTCAATGAGGTCGGAGTTCTCCGTCCCTTCGGTCTTTCAAAGACCGAGACTCTTTCGGCAGGCGAGGTAGGCTATATCACCGCCGCCATCAAGACGGTTTCCGATACCCGTGTGGGAGACACAGTCACTCTTGCGGATAATCCCACGGAAGAAGCTCTTCCCGGCTTCAAGCAGGCGCTTCCCGTCGTCTTCAGCGGAATCTATCCTGCCGACGGCGCAAGATACGGAGATCTGCGCGATGCTCTCGAAAAGCTCTGTCTTAACGATGCATCCCTCACCTTTGAGCCTGAAACCTCGATCGCTCTCGGCTTTGGCTTCAGATGCGGTTTTCTTGGTCTTTTGCATATGGAAGTCATCGAGGAACGCCTTGAGCGCGAATTCAACCTTGATCTCATCACCACGGCGCCCAGTGTTATTTATAAGATCACCCGCCACGACGGCAGCGAATATTACATCGACAACCCTGCAAACTTTCCCGCCGCCGACGAGTGTGAGTTTGTCAGCGAGCCTATCGTCAAGGCAAGTATCATAACTCCCACCGAATATGTGGGCGGTATCATGGAGCTTTGCCAGGACAGACGCGGCACCTTCAAGGATATGAAGTATCTTGACACCACCCGCGCCGAGCTTCATTATTCGCTTCCGCTGAACGAGATCGTTTATGACTTCTTCGATGCTCTCAAGTCACGAAGCAAGGGCTATGCATCGCTTGACTATGAGCTGGCAGGCTATGAACGCTCTTCACTTGTCAAGCTTGACATTCTTCTCAACGGAGATATGGTCGATGCCCTTTCTTTCATCGTTCATACCGAAAAAGCCTATGGCAGAGCGCGAAAGATAGCCGAAAAGCTCAAGGACAACATTCCCCGTCAGCTTTTCGAGATTCCCATTCAGGCGGCGGTCGGCGGAAAGGTCATCGCCCGCGAAACGGTGCGAGCTTTGCGCAAGGATGTGCTTGCCAAGTGCTACGGCGGCGATATCACGAGAAAAAAGAAGCTTCTTGAAAAACAGAAAGAGGGTAAAAAGAGAATGCGCTCGTTCGGAAGCGTTGAGGTCCCTCAGGAAGCCTTCATGGCAGTTCTCAAATTTGACGAGGATTGACGAACAACCGAAAAAAACTAACAGGAAAGTCTGGTATACTATGAATAAACTGGGATTGTATATCCATATCCCGTTCTGCGTGAGCAAATGCAAGTACTGTGATTTCTATTCTCTTCCGACTGCATCAGGCGTTTCTGATGAATACCTTGATGCCCTTTCGAAGCAGATTGAAGAATACGGACTTCAGTCGACAGCTTACACCGTCGACAGCATTTTTGTCGGCGGCGGCACACCGTCTCTTATGACCGAAAAACAGATACAGACCCTTTTTAAGCGCATTTACAAAGCTTTCAAGGTCACACACAACGCCGAGGTCACGGTTGAAGCAAACCCCGGAACTGTTGATCTCAAAAAGCTCAAGGTGCTGAAAAAGGCAGGGGTCGGAAGACTGAGCCTCGGAGCCCAGAGCTTCTGTACCCAGGATCTTGCGGTCTGCGGCAGGGCGCACAGGGTAGAGGATAACATAAAAGCAGTCACCGATGCACGACAGGCGGGCTTTGACAACATAAATCTTGATATCATGTACGGTCTTCCCGATCAGACGATGGCTGAGGTTGTCCAAAGCCTCGGTACTGCATTCAAGCTCGGTGTGGAACATATTTCGTTTTATGGATTGAAGCTCGAGGAGGGAACTCCTTTCTATCTTGAACGTGACAATCTGAAATTGCCGTCGGAGGATTCCGAAAGCGAAATGTATTTTGTGTCCCGCGAGCTTATGCTTCAGAACGGCTATTATCAGTATGAGATTTCGAATTTTGCAAAAAAAGACAGATATTGCCGTCACAACATAAAGTATTGGAACGGCGAGGAATATCTGGGGCTCGGTCCTGCCGCCCACTCGTATTTTGCGGGAAAGCGGTTTTCCTTCAAAAAGGACATCGACCTTTATATCCGAAGCTTTTCGGATTCCTACGAAGGGGACAGCATAGTTGATGAAATGATCGATATTCCCCGTTCGGCACGCATTGCCGAATATGTCATGCTGAGGCTGCGTCTGACCGACGGAGTTGACTGCGAAACCTTCTATAAGCTTTTCGGACGCGACTTTGACAAGCTTTATTATAATAAGCTTCAGCCTTATATCAGCTCGGGACATATCGTCAGAACAAAAAAAGGCTATGCCTTTTCTCCCGAGGGAATGTATGTTTCGAATTTTATCCTTTCTCGAATCATCGATTTCGACATGAACATTCCCGGAGCTTGACTTTTTATTCTTTATTGAGAGGTGACAACATTGACCAAAAAACAGACAAGAGCATTTCCCGCGGCAAAGCTCCCTTTGTCTATTGCCGCAGTGTCATCGTATCTTGACACAGATGTGCTCGGATCGACCATGGCTGTTGTGAGGTCGGCGGATTCCACAAACAAATACATCAAAGAGCACATTTGCGCCCTTGACGACGGTTTTACCGTGATTGCCGAAAAACAGTTTGCGGGCAGAGGCCGGCTTGGCAGAAGCTTCGCTTCTCCCGAGGGCGGGCTTTATATGAGCATCCTGCTTATCGGTCAGAACCATATCGAGAATCTCGATTCAATGACGGTGAGAGCGGCGGTTGCCGTGAAAAACGCCATTTCCGAGATATCAGGGCTTTCTGATGTGGGAATCAAATGGGTAAATGACATATACTGTCACGACAAGAAGCTCTGCGGAATACTTGCGGAACGGGTCGTAAGAAAAGGCTTTTGCGATTTTGCGGTGCTCGGCATAGGGGTGAATGTCACCACACCCAACAATGCCTTCGATCCCGAGATCCGCGATATTGCGGCATCTATTTCCGATTTTTGCCCGGTGAATTTTTCGCGCAATGAGCTTGCGGCAGCAATCCTTAACAGACTTGAAAAAACGCTTTTCGAAACCGACAAGGAAAAAAGCTCAGCTATCCTTGATGATTACAGAGACAGCTCGGTCATCATCGGACGAAAGGTATACATAACAAACGGCGAAAAAACCGTCCTTGCCGAGGTGCTTGGCATCGACGATGATGCATCACTTTATGTGCGCTATGAAGACGGTGTGACCGAAATCGTACGCACAGGAGAGGTCAGCACAAAGCTTATCAATGAGGAGGATAGAAAATGAATGCTCTGAAAGAAGCTTTTCTCAATATAGTGTCCCAGATATCCTCCATCGGATTTTTTGATATCGCCGATATCATTATCGTTACGGTAATATTTTACTACACATACCGTTTTGTAAGAGACCGCCGTGCAGGTAAGCTTGCTTTCGGCATCCTGCTTATCATTCTCATTATGATGTTCAGCAATCTTCTGGGAATGCAGGTGTTGAGCTTTATTATCGAGAATGTGGTACAGGTCGGTATGATCGGTGTCATTATCCTTTTCCAGCCCGAGCTTCGTGCTTTCCTTGAAAAAATGGGAGGTCCCAATGTTTTATCGGGACTTAAGAAAAAGGACAAGCGGTCAATGTCGGGCGCTGTTGCGTGTATCGACGCGGTGGTTGAGGCTGTCACTGATTTTTCAAAAGAAAAAACAGGTGCCATCATCGTTTTTGAGCGCTCAACAAAGCTTGGTGATGTTATTAAGACAGGTACTGTCATCGACGCTCAGGCTGTTTCCTATATGATAAAAAATATTTTCTTCAATAAAGCTCCCATGCATGACGGAGCGCTCATAATCAGAAATCACAGGCTTTATGCCGCAGGTTGTATCCTGCCTCTTTCCTATGATCCCGAAATAATCAAGGATCTCGGCACGCGTCACAGAGCGTCAATCGGCATGAGCGAAAACTCTGATGCCGTCATTGTCGTTGTGTCTGAGGAAACAGGAACCATATCAATTGCGGTGGACGGTCATCTGACCCGCGACTATGATGCCATGACGCTGAAAAGAGAACTGGTAAGGCTCATTTTCCAGGATCAGAGCAAGAGCAATTCATCCAATGAAAACAAGGGAGGTGCCGAAAAGTGAGAAAACTGCTTGAACGTCTCGGTATTCTTGACCCTGTTGATGAATCTGCCGAAAAGATAAGCCTTGCGAAGTTTCTTAAAAACGCCTTTACCAAAAATATTGCCGCCAAGCTTCTTTGCCTTTTCGGTGCGATATTCCTCTGGTTTTATGTTATGGATTCCGAAAGCTCGATATATGAGCAGACTTTCAAAAACATCAAAATCGAATATACCGAAAATGCCAACGGAATGAGCGTGCTTTCGTCGGGGAATGAGACGGTGGATGTTACTCTTTCGGGCAAGAGAAGTGTTATAAAGGGCATGGGAAGCTCGGATATTACAGCTGTCGCCGACATCAGTTCTCTTGATGAGGCGGGAAATTACAGTGTAGATATCGTGGTTCAGACCTCCAACGAGACCTCTGTTGAAAATACCGAACCCAAAAATGTAAATGTTTATATAGACCAGAGCACAAAAACCTCTGTAAAGGTAAAGGCGGCGTTTAAGGGAAACACAGGCTATGAGCTTGAGCTTTCCACCTACCCCGAAAGCATTTTTGTCACAGGTCCTTCGGGAGAGCTTTCTAAGATCAGCCATGCAAGAGCCACAGTGAATATGGGCAATCAGGTGCTTGAAAAGGATACCACGGTTTATGGTGTTGATCTTGTGCTTTATGACAGAAACGGCAATGAGATCAAGTCGGGCTTTATGCAGCTGTCGCAGAGCACCGTCGATGTGGAAATTGCTCTTTTCACCACAAAGGAGCTTTCGGTTGACGCAAAATATGATGATCTTGACATGGTCTTTGATTCAAGATATATCAATGAACGCATCCTTCCCGACAGGGTAGAGGTGCGGGGCAAAAAGGATGCGGTTGAGGCGATGCCTGCCCTTGAGACTGCAATTGTTGATGTTGATATAACCGAGCTTGGCTCTGTTGGCAAAAGCTACAAGACCGGCTTTGACCTGCCTGACGGAGTAAGCCTTGTCGAGGCAAGAAATGAGTGTGAGGTCACTCTTTCGATTGCCGATTATACCGAAAGGGACATTCTTGTTCCCGTAACGAACGATATTTTTACGAATCTTTCCAAAGACAGAACCGCAATCGTTGAGGGCGGCTTTGTGTCAGTGACGGTGGCAGGCGTACAGTCGTTTGTGAACGAGGTTTCTCCCGAGGATATCGGACTTCTCATTGAGACCACCGAGCTTTCGGAGGGTGTAAACAAAAACTGCGATGTTTTAGGCATGATCGAAAACCCGCACCTTTCAAATGTTTATGTTAAAGGCCTTTCCGACGGTTTTACCGCAACAGTCATAATTGAGAAAAACAGCTGATCCATGAACAGAATTATCAGAAAACTTGTTTTGCGCGATGTCAAGATTCCGCTTTCTTTAGCAAATGTTGACTATGATGCTCAGGCGATCTGCGTCGCAAAAAAGAAAATAAAGTCGGTTCGCTTAAGATACTCTCCCGATGAATTAAGCTTTGCAGTTTTCAAGCGTTCGGTGGACGCGAGAAAAAAGAAAGAGATCTGCTTTGTCTATTCGGTGATTTTTTCACTCAAAGACGAGGTTGTGGTATCCGACGAAAAATATGATGAATTTGCGGCCTTTTGCCGCAAGCATTCGGTTTCTGTGCTTGATGAAGAAAAGCTTATCTTTGAAAGCTTTTCGGTGGAGGAGGATAAACGCCCTGTCGTTGCAGGCTTTGGCCCGTGCGGTATGTTTATTGCTCTTGTCCTTGCAAAGTCAGGCTTTCGCCCGATAGTTATCGAGCGCGGAGATGATGTGGACACAAGAGCAAGAAAGGTTGAACACTACTGGAACGTCGGTATGCTCGACAGCGAAAGCAATGTTCAGTTCGGCGAAGGCGGAGCGGGCACATTTTCTGACGGAAAGCTTATGACAAGAATAAACGATAAGCTTTGCTCGTATGTCCTTGAGGTATTGCATGAACACGGAGCCGACATCGACATACTTTATAACGCAAAGCCCCATGTCGGAACCGATAAGCTTCGCAGGATCGTAAAGAATATCAGAAAGACCATTGAAGCTTACGGCGGAAAGGTCCTTTTCAATACCCGTCTTGACGGTTTCAGACGTACTTTTGACGGAAGAATCAGATCTGTCATAACAAACAAGGGCGAGCTGTTCACCGACACTCTTTTTCTTGCGGTCGGACACAGTGCCCGAGATACCTTCAAAATGCTTATGCAGGCAGAGGTCGACATTTGCGCCAAGCCCTTTTCGGTGGGAGTGCGCATCGAGCATCTGCAGGCTGACATAAACCGTGCTCTTTACGGAGATATGGCAGAAAACCCTGCGCTTCCCGTGGGTGAATACTCCCTTTCAAGGCGCTTTGGTGAGGACGCTGTGTATTCCTTCTGTATGTGTCCCGGAGGGACTGTTGTGGCATCTGCCAGTGATTCGGGAACTATCGTTACCAACGGCATGAGCTATTCCTCCCGTGACGGTGTGAACGCAAACTCGGCAATCGCCGTGTCTGTTTCCGAAAAGGACTATGGCGGTACTGTCGAGGGTGCGATCGAATATCAGAGAAGTATAGAACGACGTGCCTTTGAGCTTGCGGGAAAGGATGGGTCAGCTCCCGTCCAGAATCTCGGAGGCTTTCTCGGAAGAAGTCCGTCTTCAATCGGAAAGGTTCTTCCGACCTATACCGGAAAAACAAAGCTTTGCGATCTTAACGAGGTTTTTCCCGAAAAAATATCAAAATATCTCAAAGAGGGCATACAGTCCTTCGAAAACAATATCGAGGGCTTCAGCGCCGATTATGCCATGCTGACAGCTCCCGAAACAAGAACCTCAAGTCCCGTCCGCGTTGTTAGACAACAAAACTTCGAGTCCGCTTCATACAAAGGACTTTATCCTTGCGGAGAGGGTGCAGGCTATGCAGGTGGCATCACAAGTGCCGCAGTTGACGGTATCAGATGTGCTCTTTCGTATATCGAAAAGAAAAAAGAAACTGTCTGAAAAGGAAATATATATGACACAAAACGGAAAAGTTGTCTCTGTTATGGGAGAAAACGCAAAGGTGGTCGTCATTCGCAGATCTGCGTGTGACGGCTGTA
>JAZSFD010000062.1:0-5590 GCA_045532035.1 Eubacteriales bacterium
AGCCATGTCGTTCTGTGAGCCAAGGAGTTGCTGAGCATGGTTGTCTTCCTAAGACCGCTTGGCCTCCGACTTTATTTCGGCTTTGGGAGAGACTTTGATTTTTCTTGCACGCACTCCCGCAAGACGAACAAATTCGCCGTCAAGAAAAGCTTCTTTGTAAGGGACGATGCTTTCATCTATCGAAGTAAGACCGATATCTATACCTCTTTTGTGGAGTATAATTGCTCCGTCGATGTCAGTTATTAGCCCGAATTTTGTGGCGCTTTCGGGTATATATTTAACATTCTCACCAAAAGCTATGCCGACACCATCGCCATGGTATTTTGTCGGGATTGAGTTGTAAGACAAAATTTTTGCAGCAACCGGGAAAAACAGATTCGCAGCAAATTCTGTTCCTGAATGAATCTCGGGAATATCCATGTTTTCATATTTTCTTGATGCTTCAAAAATGCGTATGCCGCAGGCACTTTTGTTTCCGAAAATTTCGTCTATTCTTTTGCAGAGAGAAAGGTTCTTTTCGTGTGTATCGATGTATTTTGTTTCGTAATCGGTGGATGAAATATAATCAAACATATATTTGAGAATCCCGTCAAGGGTCCCGTCTGCGCGCAGAGCAAGGTCGTACATCTCGAGATATGATGCGGGAGTATAGAATCTCGGTCGGGGATATCCGTCGCCCTCAGATATTATCTCAATGTCGTCGGAACACCAGCTTCTTTCAAGTCGTGTTAACTCGATAACATCCGACAGTTTATTACCCCAGGCGTTTTGTGCTGCCCAATATGGTGCACCAATGAGTCTGAGAAGAGGTCGTGTGTTTCCGGCAAGAGCTTTTGCTATTTCGCAGGAATCAGCTCCGTCAATGTCCCAGGACGAAATGCATGAGCATACACCAAGTCTTGTGTTGGGATTGACGCTGTCGACAGCTTCTCTCATTGCGTAGGCAAAATCGAGAAGAGATTTTCCGTTTGCTCTTAGAAAGGCAGAACGGTATTTGTTTCTGCCGCCTGAGAGGAGATAGTCCTTTATATCGCTTCTTTCAAGCTTTTCTCCGAGATCCTCTGATATCATTTTCATATGATTCGGGCAGGTGCAGCCCATAAGAACACCATTAAAAAACCTAATCTGTAATCGTCATCAAAAAGGATAAAATCAAGCCCGATTTTTGCAAGCGATTTTATATATTCTGCGGCGAACGATATAAAATTTTTGTCTGAAGGGCAGGCTTCGGTATGGTCGATGGTGCCAAGGGGCGATTCAATGCAGGTATATTTGCCGTCTTTCGGAAGCATAAAAGTCCAGAGCCAGGCACCGACTTCAAAGCCTTCTTTTTTGAAAGCGTGGAACGCGTTACTCAGAGAGGAAATGATTTTTGTCTTAACATCCTCGTCGTTTGTATATCCTGTGTCGCCGGGTCCTTCAGAAAGGGTTAGCATTATTATGTCAGCTTTTGCGCGTTTTGCTTCGGCTATGGATTTTTCGATTCCGAAATGCGTGCAGGTTGCTGTGTTGATCGGAATGGAAACAGTGTACATTAAGGGCACCTCCTTTATATGTAATAAGTATATATAAATTAATATGCTTTGTCAAGCGTTGCTTGGTCAAAAAGTGCTAAAAATGGGCGGATTGTCTCTTTACTTTGGCAAAGAATAATAGTATCATTATATTAGGTTCATAAATGTACAATTATATGTTAAAAAGGAGATTAATCAAATGTTGAAAAAAAAGCAAGAGTTGGCGTTGTCTCTTTGGGACACGCTGTGTATTGGCCTCAGTTTGATGGTTTGAAAGAGGAGCTTTCCAAAAAGTCCGGAGAGTTCATCAGCTATTTCAGCGATGAAACAGAAGTTATCGATGTGGGTTTTGCCGATACTGCCGACAGCGCTTTTGCCGTGTTCAGGAATGCAAAAAGCTCGATCTTGATGCACTGTTTCTCATTATGTCTACATATGTTACTTCGGCTGTTGCGGCTCCTTTTGCTGTGTATCTTGATGTTCCGCAGATACTTGTCGGTATTCAGCCCCTTGACAAGCTTGATTACGAGCACACGACCACATATATGCAGCTTTGTAATGACGTCATCTGTGCAATGCCCGAGGTGGCAGGTGTTTATGAGCGCCTCGGAAAGGATATGCCTCATTTTCTTGTTGCTGCTTCCTCCGAATCCGAAAAAATAAAAGAAAGAGTAACACTTTGGGAAAAGGCACTTTCTGCAAAGGCTGCATTCAAATATGCAAAGATTGGCTATCTCGGACACACATATGAGGGTATGTATGACATGAACACCGACCCTACAATGTACACAAAGGCTTTTGGATGTCATGTAAAAATGCTCGAAATGTGCGAGCTTGCTCGGTATGTTGAAGATGTTTCGGTAGGCGCAGTTAACGACAGGATTGATCTTGTTGAGCAGATGTTTGACATTCGTGAGCCCTCGGGAGATCCTCTTACCGATTATGTAAAGCGTGAAGACCTTGAATGGTCGGCACGTCTTTCGTGTGCTCTTGACACTCTTGTCGAAAAGAACGACCTTACTGCTCTTGCTTATTACTACAAGGGCGAGGGCGGAAATCTTTATGAAAGAATTGCTTCCAATCTCATTATCGGCAACACTCTTCTCACAAGCAAAGGAATTCCGCTTGCGGGAGAGGCAGACCTTAAGACAGCTGCATCAATGCTTATCACAAACAGAGTCGGCGGCGGTGCTTCTTTTGCCGAGATTCATCCCTTTGATGTTCATGACGATATCGTGCTTATCGGACACGACGGTCCTCACAACATAACTATCAGCGACAACAAGCCTATCATCAGAAAGCTCAAGAAGTTCCATGGAAAATCAGGCTCCGGCATCTCTGTTGAATTCAACATCAAAGCAGGTCCCATAACACTTCTTTCCACATCTTCCGATCGCAACGGTAATATGAAGCTTATCCTTGCAAAGGGAGAGTCGATGAAGGGCGCTATCCCTCAGACAGGAAACACAAATACAAGATGCAAATTTGATATACCTGTCACAGATTTCCTTGAAAAATGGTGCGCTGCAGGTCCGACACATCACCTTGCCCTTGGTTCGGGGGACAACTCCGAGGCTATCAAGCTTTTTGCAAAAATTTCTCATATCAACCTTGAAGAAATCAAGTAACAAGGAGGCTATTCCATGTATACTTACGAATATCCAAAAGAAATGAATGTCGGCAGAGTTTGTTTTGAGATGTCTTTGAAGCCTTTCAAACAGCTTGACGAATCTGTCTGCGTTGAGCTTTTCGAACAGTGGAGGCCGCTTATTGACAAGGCAACAGGTGTTGCCGTTATGTTCTGGACAAGCGACGGAAGCGAGATTCTTGATTATTCCGGAAACATAAATGATGAGTTTGAATGGGGAAGATATATCGGTGTCGGTAACCCCAAGTGTGTCGACAGAGTCCCGGGAACACTTTGGGATGATGACAGATGGCTTCATGTTGAACCGGTTATCTACACCGAAAATTGCCCCGTGATGCATTATTGTGATCTTGCAAGAATCATTTCGGCTGTAAAGCGTGTCGGAAAGAAGATGACAGGTTTTGATATAGCTGTCGGCGAAACCTTCGATCAGGGTCCTGAATTTGCCTATTCCGAATTCAAGTTTGAGCGTCATGCAGAGCTTAATAAGGGTTCCATAATGAATGCACGGATTCACTGTGCGGGCACTCTCAACGGAGATACCAGAAAATATGCAGCATACCCCGACGGAATTCCCGACGGAACCGTTTTCGGTGAATTTTTGTCAAAGCAGTTTGAAGCGCTTGCATAGGATGTCGGTTTTGACTATCTCTGGTTGTCCAACGGCTTCGGTTTCTCTCTTGAGGGTTGGAACTGGATCGGTGAAATTTTTGACGGTCAGAAGGTCGATTTTGAAAACGCCGGCAAGGTCAGGGAATCTATCGCTCAGTTCTGGGATCATTACACACCCAACACAAATTTTGTGACAGAAGTGCGCGGAAGCAACCTTTCTACCGCCATGGATATCGCCACAGATGCTTGTCCGATCGACTATATTTATCAGAACAACATTATCGCTCCTCCCAATTCTCCCTGGGCGGCTCTCGATTCGCGCTTTGGTCTTGAGCTTGTGGGTTATATGTCCCACATGGCAAATGTTCCTAAAAACGGCTATGCTTTCAGATATTACACCCACGACCCCTGGTGGATAAACTGTCCGTGGTTTGACCGTTACGGCAGATCCCCTCACGATATTTATCTGCCTCTTGCAGTCACTCGTATTGATGAAAACGGCAAGACACAAAAGCCTTACGGCGTGAGCTTCCTTTCTGTTGACGATTCTCTTGGCAATATGCCCAGAAGATGTCCGAATGAAGTTATTCCGCACATTCTTGAAAGCTTCAGAACATATCCCGACGCCCCGGGTCTTGTAACCTAGCTTTATCCATTTGATTATTATTGCGACATGGGACTTCGACTCGGCTTCAATGACAGGATGATCATGGATGACTGGTTTGTTGAGTCTGCAATCGACGGCGGCTTCCCGCTGAATACGGTTGTTTCGGATACTGTCTTTTCAAAGGTTGACATTTCGATCTTCAAAAATTCCGTTATCGTATGTCTTGTTCCTCAGGCTGACACGGAATTTGAAAAATGTGTGTTCAAGGCTATCGATGCAAAAATTCCCGTGCTTATGTACGGTAACACAAAATATGCGTCTGCAAAGCTTCGTTCTTATATCGGTGTCGAATGTACCGACGAGCTTTCGGGCAGCGCTGATTACAAAATTGTAACCGACATATATAAGGACAGCTATGATTGCGCAAAGCCGGCAGATGTTTTCTGTCACGATTCTGTGCTTTCAAACGGCGGACTTTGCGAGATCGGCAACGGAACAGCCGAGGTTGTGGCAAAGGCAGTAAGAGTTTCTGACGGGATTGAAAGAGCATACGCTACCTACAACTCAAAAGATAATATCTGCTGGATAAGAGGAAGCTTCCCTTATTTCAACGCAGGTCCCGAATTCCATCTTCCTCAGCCGTACAGCTTCAGAGAAAAGTTCTTCACCTCCCGTCTTATGCGTCCCATGCTGTCGATGCTTGGCGTTTCGATCTCATTTGCATCGTATGCTCCCGAGGACAAGCTTCCGCTTGTGCTTACCTCAGCGTATAAGAATGGTTATTATTTCACCGCATTCAGCAAGGACGAAACAGTCAAAATATCTGTAAGCACACCTCTCGGCGCTCCTGTTATCACTAACACTTCCTGCCTTGTCGAAAACGATACGGCTGAATATTCGCTTCCCAAGTGCTTGCACGAGGAATGCAGAGTTTTTGTGAAGCAGAAGGATAAGTCAAAGATCACCTGCCGTACCGAAACAATAGCCGATTTCATGGAAAATGACAGAAGAATTTCTGTTTCCGGGCTTGTTAATGCGGATGTTGTGTTCACCCCGACGGTATCTGTCCCGAATCGGAGAAATGTCTCTGTGAATACGACGGAGTTGCTTATTCCTCAAAAAGCTCTGTTACATGCCTGAATCTTTTCGATCATGACTCGGTGGATTTTTATATCCACCAAAGTCGGAGGCCAAGCGGTCTTAGGAAGA
>JAZSFD010000111.1:0-7291 GCA_045532035.1 Eubacteriales bacterium
CAAAACAAGTTATAAATGTATTTCTGAACGGGACGATGTAGGCATCGTCCCCTACAGGGAGAGATTCGCCCCCCTGCGTTCTCATATGTGATTTGTCTCTCCCTCCGACAAACCGCTTTTGTCTGCACACTTGCGAGGGAGGCAGAAAAGACTCCTCTTTTTGGGGTTGCAGTCTGAACTGACCGCCGGAGTTGGAGTTATCGCAAAGGGAAAGCTTCTGATATCGGCAAAGTATAAGTCCAATCAAATACGCTGACATTGCCGTTTTATGCCTGCAAACCCTTGCAGGAAAAACTTCAACCTTTGCCGCCTTTCGATATCGGAATCGGGGCTGATATCGATAAATCCTTTTCGATAATTATTTTCTACTGTCATTTCTTTTTGAAAAAGAAATGACGAGAGGGTGTGCGCGAGAGGGGCGCGATAGCTCCTCTCGCAATTTTCCTCAAACTCCTTCCGTCTTCGCCTGCGGCGAATCCACCTCCCTCGGGGAGGGAGGCTATTAAAGGCTCCTCCTTCGGGGGAGCTGGCGCGAAGCGACTGAGGGAGTTGGAGTTTTTGCTATAGGCTTGATTCCGACACCTCATCCACCGCTTGCGCGGTCCCCCTTCTCCCACTGGAGAAGGCTTATTAGAGTCTTTACACGAACAAACTCTCCGACTCCTTCCGTCTTCGCCTGCGGCGAATCCACCTCCCTCGGGGAGGGAGGCGGGAGAAGTCGACATATATCAAAAAATCGGAGTTACAGCAGTTTTTTGCCGCAACTCCGTTTTTTATTCATATGATGATCTCAAATTCCGCCTCGTTTGCATCATCCGAGCAAAGGGTCAGAAAATATTGCCCGGCATCAGAAAAAACCGTTTTTGTAACGGTAGCAAAGTCAGCGCAGCAAATATGGCGAGGGACAAAAGCTTCTCCGCCCGACCTTTTGAAAACACTTTCCTTCTGTGTCCATTTTTTTGCACAAAAGAGCTCTTTTTCATCGGGAGTCAAAAGCTCATATTCTTCAAACTCGCTGTCGCAAAGTATCTTCTTTGCCAGAGCTTTTCCGAATCTTTTCGGGTCAAAAAGCTCCACATCAACTCCGCAGGGAATTTCACCTATTGCCACGGCACAAAGCCCGTCAGTGTGAGACAGCGAAAAAAAGAAGCTTCCGTCGGTGCTGTTCCACTTGCCGTTGCCGCCTTTTTCAACCTCGGTATCACAAAGACTTTTGCCGAAAAAGTCAAGATACGCATATTCCAAAAGCTTCCACACAAACAGCTTGTGCTGCTTCACCTTGGGATTCCGTGCCGCAGAAATTTCTGCGGCACGGAGCGGATGGCTTATTTGCCCGTTTTTCAAAACCGATGGATTTCCGATAGCTGCGCAATAGACCTTTGTGGGTTTATACGCTGTCATCGTCACAGTCTCAATACATCATGCCCATGCCGCCCATAGAGCGCATTGCATTTGTCTGTATTGTCTGACCGAGCTTTTCAAAGTCTGCCATGGACATGGTGAGGATATCCTTAAATCCCGGAGCTCTGGGAGCTGCCTTTGTATCAATAACAAGCTTAAGATTCGCTCCGTCAAGAGCATCTTCGATATCAAGCTCAAGTGAATTCTTGCTGTACTTGCACTTACCTGTTGCGACCTCTTCGCCATCGATCTCAAGCTCAAATCTGCCGCCCGAAACCTCAAATTTCACAAGCTCGTCGCCATCAGCTTCAATCGAAAACTCTCCGTTGTTGCCCGAGAACTTTTTGGTGATAACCATCTCATAATCTTCGCCGTCATCTTCGACGCCGATGATCCATTCTTCGCTTCTTTCGGGATTTACGCCAAGGTCGATGAATATCTTTTCGCCCTCGCCGTTTTCAAGCTCGGCGTAGATGAATGCGCCGGTTGCCTTGTTCATAACGACAGTGAGAGGAAGCTCGTCAACATCCATATCTTCAAAGGCTTCGTAAACGCTGTCTTTCATTTCTTCAAGCGCTTCGTCTATATAATCGTCGAGCATACCCGAATTGAACATATTCACGCCAAACTCACCGTAAGCGCCGAAGGTTCTGAGATAATCGGAAACAACAGGGCTGTCGAGCATGATGGTAACATACTCCTCCACAACATCACATACAAGCTCGGGAGTGATGCTGTAATCAAGAACCACCGCCATGACCTCGCCATCGTTTACAGAGAACATTTCCTCTTTTGCGGAGTAGTTGCCTTCATCGCTGATGATCTCATAGATGTCATTTTCGGTCTGTGCCATATATTCGACAGAGTCCTTTATGTATTTACCGAGGTTTTCAACGATCTCAATAACATCGCCCATCTCGCCGAGAATCTCATCAGCGGCAATACCCATAAGCTCGGGAAGGATCGAATTTTCAAGCTTTTTGGAAAGATTCTTAAATCCGATACCGTAAGCCTTATTGCCAAAGAGCTTATCACATTCGACAGCAATACCGTTTGTGTCAAGATAGGCTGCACCCTTGATTTCCATAGCATCGAACTGCATTGCGGCGCGAGGGTTGTTTGCGCCCGAGACAAAAAAGTCGAATACCACTTTTTGTCCTTCCGCTTCGGCGGAAGCCTGAACATGAACGCTCTCGGCATCGCTTGCTTTGTTGATGAAAGCGACGGGAGTGGAATCAAGAGTTTTTTCGAAAGTAGCCGAAACCGCCTCCGAAACCTCAAGACCGGGGTTGTTTTCAACAGCCTTCGAGTTTACACCCTTTTCACCCGCACAGGATGTGAAAAGCATTGCGGCACAAAGTGCGGCAGATGTAAATGCCAAAAATTTCTTCATTTGTTTGTTCCTCCAAAATGTTTTATAATGAGTTATCTGAACTCACGCAAGATGATGAGTTCGCCGTCTTTTGTATAGTATTCGTAGATGAGAGAATAAATGTCGATACCCGTTTCGTCACGCATCTGCTGTACATAGTCGGAAACAGATTCTGTCATGCCGTCAAAGGTTGCATTCATGGCTTCAGCCGCATCCTCAACAGATCCGATGTCGATAAGATATGTATACTCAAGAACGATCGAATTGTCCCGAGCCTCAACCTTCATTTCAAAGGTTTCTGCCTCATCGATGCCCGAAAGCTGACTGTTAAGATTTTCAGCATATTCGGCAAGTTCGGAAGAAGTCGAAGCAACATGATCCTGATCGGGTTCAACCGATTCGTAAGCGCCGCCCATATTAAGCATTTCGGCAAGCGTAAAGAATTCTTCCTCGGTCATTTCAAAAAGGTTTTTGTAATCGGGGGCTTCGGGAAGCTTTTCATCATCGACGAAAATTCTCATGGTCTCACCCTCTGCCTCAAGCTTTGTTTCAAAAGAGGTGTCATCATAATCTATCGAAAGCTTTACATCAGTGCCGTCAAAGTCAATGCTGAAATAACCTTCTCTGATATCAATACTTCCCGATACAATTTCTTCTTCGTCGTAATATACGGTGTATCTTTTTTCTTCAAGATCCGCCCTGAAAGCTACGATCTCAACTTCCTCCGAAGCCTCTCGGTCATAATAGCTCTTTGCCGTAACGGCATAATCGAGCTTTTTGCCGTCATTCTTTGCAGTAAGGGCAATTGTTGCCACCGGTTCGATATCGTCGCCATACTTTGTGTAAGCATCAAGCAGGAACTTTTCACTCTTGGTGAAATCGCGTCCGAGATCAAGCTCGATGACATATTCCGCACCGGCTTCGATGTCGTCATCGGGATCAATGGCAAAGGTGAGCTGACAAAGCCTTCCGTTCATGGGGTTGATAGCCGCATCCACGCAAAGCTTCTCAACACTCTCGTCAAAGGAGGAGATCAGCATATCAAAGGTTTCCTCATACTGATCCACAGCGTTGTTGTAGCTTAATCCGTAATCCTCTGCCATTGACATAAGCTCGTTCAAGGGGTTTTCTTCAAGCACATCGAGATACCAATAGCTTAAGTCCTCAAGGAAATCTGTATCTATCAGATATTCAATAACCACCGCATCAAGCTCTCCGTGGTTTATCCCGACCTTGCGAAGATCAACATTCTTGACAGCTCCTGCAAGTATTTGTGCAAGCTCTTCGTTGTTTTTCTCGTTGGAAACTTCAATTCTGTTCATGAAGGCTTCGATATTTTTCACAAGCTCGTCAATTCCGACTCCGAGTTCAGCTTCGATAGCCTGATAAAACTCATCGGGAGTAATTCCTGCGAAATCCCAGAACTTTGCATTTTCAAAATTTTCCTTGAAATTTTCAAGCGGAATTCCGTATGCAACCTTTCCGACTCCGATGGCTGCTTCTTTGCCGGTGAGATGTGCAAAAACACCCTCATCGGAGCCTTCGCCGTATGCTTCAAACGCAACACCGGGATTATCTTCTTTTGTGTTTGCCCAGAGCTCAAGCTTGACCGTTTCCGGAACAGACATTTCCACATGGACTGTTTCAGACTTTCCGATGTTCTCAAAGGTCTTTGCAATTCCACTGTCAAACTCAACACTCAACGCCTTCTCAAAAGCAGCAAGAGGGGCTGCCTCGACTTCTTCAACAGTTATCGCATTTTCCTCCCGATTCTCGGAAGTGTCGGTATGATTTGTTTCATCGACCGAAACAGGTTCGGCTTTTTTGCAGGATGCAAGACAAAGACTTGTGCACATAACCGCCGCAAGCAATGCAGTAAATAGTTTTTTCATTCTTTTTCTCCTTTTCTTATAACATTCGCGAATAGCAGAATTTATCATTCACCGTATTTTCCGAACTCGCACAGTCCCTCGAAGTTCTTTTGTCTTAAAACCTCATAAACGGCAATTGCCGCCGAGTTTGAAAGATTCAGACTCCGAAGCGATTCAAGCATCGGAATGCGTACGCACTTGTCAAGATTCTTTTCAAGAAGCTCCTCGGGAAGCCCCTTTGTTTCTTTTCCGAAGAAAAGATAGCAATTGTCGGGATATTCCACCTCGGTATATGCCCGCGGAGCCTTTGTGCTGAAATAAAAGTATTCACCGTCGGGATTCTTTTCGTAAAAATCCTCGATATTCTTATAATAATGTATGTCAAGATACTGCCAGTAATCAAGTCCCGCCCTTTTGAGCTTGGCATCGGTGATTGTAAAACCAAGGGGTTCGATAAGATGTAAAGACGCTCCGGTGGCGGCACAGGTACGGGAAATATTGCCGGTGTTCTGCGGTATCTCGGGTTCGAGAAGAACTATGTTTATTTTTGCCATCAGTATCCCAGCTCCTCGCCGACAAGGATAACCTTGACTCTTTTGGGGGTCATCTGACGCCCCATTATGACTGTGTCGGCACATATGCGCCTGTCGCTCTTGCAGTCAGAGCATTTTCCTGTAACTGTGCAGGGGGTCTGACATTCAAGTCTTACCGCGTTTGCCGGAGCGGCAAATTCCTTCACACGAAGCTCCGCCTCATCGATATCGCGGACAATCTTGTTGTAGCCTGCCACAACTATAACGCTTTTGGGGCCGTAGATCATGGCGGCAACTCTGTTTCCTCTGCCGTCCACATTATAAAGCTTTCCGTCCTCGGTCACGGCATTGGTGCTCACAAGATATGCATCGCACGAAAAAGCCTTGCGGTGAATTTCCTCCACCTGTTCTTTCGAAAGCCCTTGCGCATAGCGGTCAAAAAAGGTGTACTTGCCTGAGCGCAAAAGCTCGATTGCACCGATCTCAAAAAGAGTCATCGAGCCGCCCACGGCAACCGTGTCCTCTTCTTCAAGAAAGCTTTCGATTATCTCAAGAGCCTCCTCACCGTTGTCGGCACATACGGCATAATAATTATTGCGGCGCAGAGCCTCGGCTGTGCGCTCCATGCGCAGACGGATCACTTCATATTTGTTTCTGTCCATCGGCATACCTCCGCGTATTTTTTTGTTTGTTGACATTATTATACTCCTCTTTTTTCACAAATGCAAGGGTTTCTGTTCACAAACCAAAAATCCACCTTAAAAGTGTGGCACCGGTCATCCTGCTTGTGCGGCATTTTTCGACATTTTTGTAACCTTTCGTTAATAAAACTGTCGTCAATTTGTTTTTTCGCACAGCAAAAATCAATAATAATCCTCAAAAGTCTTGATTTTGAAAGCTTATGATGATATTCTTTTTTGCGGATTCTCCTTTACATAAAAAGCAAATTCAACCGAAAGAAGGAACAAAAATGCCATTCCCCGACGGCAGAAACAACAGCAATAACCGAAATTTTCAATGTTCTGCCGTAGTCACTTCCCAAACAGTATATACCGACGGTGAAGCCGTAACGCTATACGGAATACGGGTGTTCTCCGAAAACAAGCTCGCCGCAGAATACACTGACATAACCGAAAAGCAGGAAAAGATCAAAGAGCTTTGCGCGCTTTTCAACAAAAACGACATTGACCGAAAGCACATCGACGATATCATCGAGGATTTTGCCGACAGTCTGCACTTCTTTCCGCAAGAGTAGCCGAAAGACAACTCCTTTCATATTATATATAAAAGCATATGACAAAGGAATGATATTTTGAAACCTCTGCAAAAAGCCGCCGTCATCGGCGGAGACGAAAGAAGTGCCGTTTGTGCCGAAATGCTTGCACATAGCGGCACGGAATGTGCCTTTTTTGGTCTTGAAAAATGCCGTCCCCTTTCTGCCACAAAAGCTGCTTCGCTTCGCGATGCGGTATGCGGCTGTGATATACTCATTCTCCCCCTGCCTGTCATGAGCGACAGTGCAAGGGTTTTTTCTCCCCTGTCAGATGAAAAAATACTCCTGTCTGACATAACAGAAAATCTTTCGGACAAAACGCTGATCTTTGCGGGGAATCCGCAAAAATGCTTTTTTTCAGCACTTGATGCAATGAAAAAAGAAAACGAAGTCATAAACTACACCCATTCCGACACCTTTGCGGTTCTCGGCAGTGTCCCGACAGCCGAAGGTGCGGTGATCGAAGCGATAAGCGCCACACGCAAAACCATATCGTCATCGGATATTCTTGTCACAGGCTGCGGCAGAATCGGAAAACAGCTGGCGCTTCTTTTGAAAGCCATGAATGCAAATGTGACCGTCAGCGCACGCAAGCCCTCCGATCTCGCCTTTATTTCCGCAAACGGCATGACTGCCGTGAAAACCGCCGATATAGGAAGTATTGGCAAAAGCTTCGATATAATCTTCAACACCATTCCCACAATGATCTTTGACAAAAAAACACTCTTGCAGCTTAAAGGCGCGCCTGTGATAATCGAGCTTGCTTCAAAACCTTACGGGGAGGGTTTCAAAAAAGAAAAGGCGCACCGAAGTGCGCCTTGAGACCACTGACAAACCCTAT
>JAZSFD010000039.1:0-20487 GCA_045532035.1 Eubacteriales bacterium
CCTCAGTCTCGCTCCGCTCGCCAGCTCCCCCAAAGGAGGAGCCTAAGAAGCCTCTCTCCCCGAGGGAGGTGAATTCGCCGCAGGCGAAGACGGAAGGAGTCAGAATCAGATCAACGCAAAAAATCTTATCACACCCCCCGGAAGAGGAGCGTGAAAAACCCCAGAAATTATCGAATCGGCAAAAAAAGGACGAAACTTCAAACGAAGCTCGTCCTTATTTTTATCACATCATTTTTTATATTTCTTTTTCCATATACGTCTTGCCTGTTTCCACATCTTTCCAGACAAATTTCTTTCCGTCAAAGGAAATATAGCTGTGGCAGGACGCTTCCTTCGGAATCGAAACAGAACCGGGATTAATATGAAGAAATCCTTCCTTTTCCTCGCAAAGCGGCACATGGGTATGTCCGTTGACAAGGATGCAGTTCATTTTTGCAATATCTTCTCTGATCTTGTGACCGTGGGTGAGATAAAGGCATTTTTCGCCCGTAAAAATCAGAGCGTTTTCGGCGTCCACGGGAAAATCAAGCACCATGCCGTCAACATCGCTTTCGCAATTTCCTTTTACACAAAGTATCTCGCTTGCAAGAGGATTGAGCAGTGCGATGACCTGCTTTGGAGCATAATCCTTTGGCAGATCGTTTCTCGGTCCGTGATAAAGAACATCTCCCAGAAGTATCAGCTTCTGTGCCTTTTCTTGGCGGTATCTTTCAACAAGCTTTGTGCAATAATATGCAGAGCCGTGGATATCAGATGCGATGACTATATTCATAAGAATCTCCTTTTGTTTTATAAAAACAATGGCCGCAAGATCTCTTGCAGCCATATTTCTTTACATTTCGGCAATTTCCTTTGCTATATCGCAATATGCCATGGCGCCCTTGGAATATTTATCATAATACATGGCGGGCATACCGTAGCTTGGAGCTTCGCTGAGGCGGACATTTCTCGGTACCGGGACCTTGAAGATCTTGCCCTTGAAATGCTTTTTGATCTGTTCAAGAACCTGGAGCGAAAGGTTGAGTCTGCCGTCAAACATGGTGATGATAACACCCGAAAGATCAAGCTCGGGGTTATAAAGACGCTTGACCTGAGCTATCGTCACGGTGAGCTGCGAAAGACCCTCAAGCGCGAAATATTCGCACTGCATTGGAACAATAACGCCATCGCAGGCACAAAGGCTGTTGATAGTAAGAAGACCGAGGGACGGAGGACAATCGATGAAGATGAAATCATAATCATCGCGGACAGCGTCAAGAGTTTTTTTAAGATAAAACTCGCGGTCTTTTTTGTCCACAAGCTCAAGCTCTGCACCGGCAAGTGCGATGGTGGCAGGAAGAATGTCAAGCTTTTTGTATTTTGTTTTTTTCACAACCGATTTGAACGGGATATCGTTGGCAATGAGGTCATAAGCCGATTTTGTGACCGACCTTTTGCTCACACCGACACCGCTTGTGGCATTTCCCTGAGGATCCATGTCAACGAGCAAGGTTTTTTTGCCCAAGGCGCCGACGGCTGCGGCGATATTAACGGCAGATGTTGTCTTTCCGACACCGCCCTTTTGGTTGGCAAACGCGTATATCTTCGCCATAAAACAGCCTCCTCAAAGTTAAGTCACACAAAGCGTGCGCAATTGATATTATAACAAATATCAATACAAATGTCAAATACTTTATTTCAAAAATTTCAAAAATTCGTCATTTTCGTCGTTTTTGACAGGTATTTTACAGTTGTTTTGCTCTAAAAAGGCAATATTTTGGTGAAAATGCGAGAAAATCAGTTTTGATCTTCAATAAAGCTTGAGAGAAATTCGCGGGTCTTGGGATGCTGAGGATGCTCAAAGATCTGCTCGGGGGTTCCGGATTCAACAATTTTTCCTTCATCCATGTAAATGATCTTGCTTGAAACCTCTTTGGCAAACTTCATTTCGTGGGTGACGATTATCATTGTCATGTTTTCCTCGGCAAGCTTTTTGAGAGTTGCAAGCACCTCGTTTGTCAAAAGCGGGTCGAGAGCACTTGTGGGCTCGTCGAAGAAAAGGATGTCGGGATTAAGCGCAAGGGCACGGGCAATCGCCACACGCTGCTGCTGACCGCCCGAAAGCTGGCAGGGGTAGAAATTCAGTTTATCCTCAAGACCGACACGGGAAAGATAGGAAGCACCAATCTCATCAATGTCGCCGCCAAAGCTCTTGAGTCCGTCCTTTGCCAGCGATTTCATGGCAAGGGTGACATTTTCAAGGGCTGTATACTGAGGAAAAAGATTAAAATTCTGAAAAACAAGGCCAAAGCGCAGTCTGCTCTTTCTGATATCCTTTTCGGTGAGCTTATCCTGAGTGTCGGCATCAAAAATGGTCTGACCGTCAACGATAATCTTTCCCATCTCAGCGCGCTCAAGAAAAGTCAGGCAGCGAAGAAGAGTTGTCTTGCCGTTGCCCGAGGCACCGATAACAGAAACTACCTCGCCCTTTTCTACCGAAAAATCAACACCTTTGAGAACGTGTGTGTCCCCAAAGCTTTTGTACATATTTTTAACTTCAAGAATCGGCATTTCTTTCCCTCCCTCACGATCTGTAGTAATCAAGTTTCTTTTCAATAAAACCAAAAAGAAGCGTGAGAATGCCAACAAATGCGAGATAGAATACCGCTGTATAGAAAATAGGCCAAATCAGCGCTCTCGAAGTGTAGTTTTCTGCAACCTTGAGTATTTCTGTTACCATAATAACACGAGCAAGAGCCGTGTCCTTGACAAGGGTTATTATTTCATTGGACATAGGCGGAATGATGCGCTTTACCACCTGCATAAGAACAATTTTTCTGAAGATCTGGGCTTTTGTCAATCCCAAAACTTTTCCTGCTTCATACTGTCCCTTCGGAATACCTTCTATGCCGCCACGATATATTTCGGAAAAATAGCAGGCATAGTTTATAACAAACGCTACTATAACCGCGGTAAAGCGGTCAAAAGCTTTTATCTTCCACAAAAGGCTCGGTCCGTAAAATATCACGAAAATCTGCAGCATCAGAGGAACACCTCTGATAATCCAGACAAAAATTTTTGTGGCATACGAAAGGGGCTTGAATTTCGACATGGAACCGAAAGAAATGACCAAACCCAAAGGAAGCGCTAACACAAGTGTTAGCGCAAAAATCAAACATGTAGTTTCAAATCCGCCAAGCAAATCACGGGTTACCTGGCAAAACAAAGGCCACGTTATTGACATTTATACTCCCTTTGTTAAGAATTACTTAATTTCTTTTGTAAGCGAAACAACGTTTTCGAAGCCGTACTTTTCAGCAAGTGTTGCAACTGTGCCGTCTGCAAAGAGTTCTTCGATAGCTGTGTTAACCTTTGCTGTAAGCTCGCTGCCCTTTTCAAAACCTACTGCGTAGATTTCAGAATCGAGAACGATGTCTTCAACGATCATAAGGTCAGCGTAGTCGCCTTCGCCGCAGATGTTCTGTGCAAGAACAATGTCAACAACCGCGAAATCAACAGCACCTGTCTTTACTTCGAGGAAGGATTTGATCTGTGCGGGATATGTTTCGATCTTGCCGTCACCGATCACGCCCGAAGCATAAGCTTCACCTGCGCTTCCGCCTTCAACACCTGCTGTCTTGCCTGCAAGATCAGCTTCTGTCTTGAAGTTTTCAGCGTTTTCTGCGTTGATAACGATGCACTGCTGGTTGAGCATATAACCATAGGAGAAGTCAACAAGTTCACTTCTGGGTGTGCCGTTGTCGTCAGAGTTTGCAGTAAAGCCGTTCCAGATACAATCAATGTTGCCGGTAGCGAGTTCATTATACTTCTGTGTCCAGTCGATCTCCTGGAAAGCAACTTCCATACCGATCTTTTCGCCTACTGCCTGAGCAAATTCTGTTTCAAAGCCTGTCCATTCGCCGTTTTCGTCGAGTTCGTTCATGTTTTCAAAAATTGTTACGCCGCAAACGAGTGTTGCCTTTTCGGCATCGTCTGTTTTCTTTTCACATCCTGCAAATGCTGCGCAGGTTGCGAGCATAAGAATCGAGAGTGCGATTGCAAGAATCTTTTTCATGGTGTTCCTCCAAAAAATAAAAAATATTCGTTTTCACTTCATCGCTTTACTTTGCTAAAGTGAATCACTGCACTTATTATATCACAAAAAATAAAATTTGCAATAGTTTTCCGCAAGTTTTTTCCTTTTTTGCGCATAATTGTTGAAATTGCACAAACTCACAGCTGAATATTATTCAAATTTGCGAAAATAATATGGTGAGAAGAACATATTTCACAAAACGGAAGGAACAGGAAATGAGCACAAGCAAAGATATGATGACAAATATTCAGCTTTTATGCGACAAAATCGCACGCGAGGTCAAACCGGAGTCCAAACGCCATGTTGGATGTTCAAGGCTTCTGCCTGTTCTGAAAAAAAGCTCTTGTCGGACAAAAGAGCTTTTTCGGAAAACCGTAAGCTTTGAAGAACAAAACTCGGAGCTGTCGGATGCCCTGTGCTGGCTTACAGACAATTACTCCTTTATCGAAGAAGAATTTTCGGCAAGCTTTGCCCTTTTGAAAAAAGAAAAAAGCAGACCGTCAATAAGCGGTCTTCCCTATTGCTTTGCCGTTGTGCAAAAGCTTCTTGAAATATACGAAAGCAAGCTTTGCGATGATGCATTGCGTGCTCTTGTTGCAAGCTGTGACCAAAATCTTCCCCACGGACTTGATATTCCGGAGCTTGCGGCGTTTCCTTTGCTGATAAAATCGGCTTATCTTTGTCACATAGGAAAGCTATGCTCTGCGATTTCGGAAAAAAGCGTTTTTGGCGATTCAAAGGAGGACGGAGCGCGGCTGATATGCGCCATAAAAAGTCTGAAATTTCTTGTGGTGTGTGATTATGACAGCGCCTTTTCCGAAAGCACGCTTGAAAAGCTTCTCAATTCCGACCCATCTGGAGCATATCCGAAAATGACGGCAGAATCCAAAAACGCTCTCAAGCACTCGCTGCACCTTGCGGCCAAAGCAAAAAAGCTTCATGATTGCAAATATGCGCAAAGGCTTCTTGAAAAGTCCTCCTGCGCCAAAAAAGAAAACGAAAGATATATCGGATATCCCATCCGCGAAAACTGCAGCTCATCAAAGCTGTATTTTCCGCTCCTGCATACGCTTTCGGCTCTTTTAGCGATTCTTTTCGGGTTTATGACCTCGCCTTTTTTGATACCTGTTCTCTTTTTACCCGTTTTTGAATCGGTAAAGCTTGTTCTTGATACTCTCTTTTCGCATCTTTGCAAAAGCCCCGGCATTCTTCCGTCGATAGATATAAAGAGCATACCCGAAAAAGCCGAAACCCTGTGTGTCATAACAGCCCTTCTTTCCGGAAAAGAGCATGACGGTGAGCTTTTCTCCCGACTTGAGCGCATCAGGAACGCAAACTGCACAGAGAATCTGAAATTCGGGCTTTTGTGCGATCTTCCCGACAGCGAAAGCGCCATAAGTGCCGCCGATTCAGATATCATAAGCTACGCCTCGGGCAGGATCGATTCACTCAATTCAAAATACGGCAACGAGTTCATTCTTTTTATCCGTCCGAGAAGCTATTCCAAAAGCGAAAAAAAGTTCATGGCGTATGAGAGAAAAAGAGGCGCCGTCATTGAGCTTGCAAAGCATATAAAGACAGGGGTTTCCTCCTTTGACACAATGGCGGCAGGCTTTTCGGAAAGCTTCGGCTTTCTTAAAAAGGTGAAATATATAATCACCCTTGACGCCGACACAAATCTCGGACTTGACGGCGCAATCCGTCTTGTGGGAAAAATGCTTCATCCCGCAAACAAGGCGGTTATTGACAGAGAAAAACACCTTGTAACCTCGGGCTACGGCATTCTTCAGCCGAAAATGGTTCCCGACCTTGATTCTGCGCACGCCACTCCCTTCACACGGCTTTTATGTGGAGGAGGCGGAACAGATATCTATTCGGGAGCTTCGTTTGACATTTATCAATCGCTTTTTTCAAGAGGCATCTTCTGCGGAAAAGGTGTTCTTGATGTTGATGCTTTTTATGAAACGGTGGCGTGTGCCGACTTTTTCCCCGACGACATTGTTTTAAGCCACGATATCCTTGAGGGCGAGAGGGCACGCACCGCACTTCTTTGCGATACTGAGCTTACCGACGGCTTTCCGAAGAATGAGCTTTCATATATAAAGCGCAAGCACCGCTGGATACGCGGTGACATCCAGAACCTTATCTTTCTGAAAAAGCATTTTAAGGTCGGAGAAAAAAAGCGCAAAAACGATCTTTCGCTTCTTTCAAAATACAAGCTTTATGACAATGCACGCAGAGTATTCACTCCCGTGTTTTCCTTTGCGCTCATTCCGCTTTCTCTTCTGTTTGACAAGGCGCTCTCTCCCCTGTTCTTTTTTGTCGCCTTTGCGCCGTGTATTATTCCTTTTGTTATTGAATTTATAAATATTATACGGAATCTGTCGCTCAAGAGTGCGGCACGGAGATTTTTTTCAAAGGGTGTGACTGTCGGCATTTGGCAAAGCTTTTTGCGAATGCTGTTTTTCGGCTGTATGCTGGCAAAGGATGCGTTTCTTTCGATGCAGGCATCCCTTTTATCGATTTGGCGAATGGTCTTTTCAAAAAGAAAGCTTCTCGAATGGGTGACGGCAGCGCAATCGGACAGTGGAAAGCCGACGCTTTTGCTTTTTATCACAAAGCATCTTTCCTGCGCCCTTGCGGGAGTTATGATATTCATTTTTGCGCCCGGCGGAATGATACGCTTTTCGGGACTTGCGTTTTTTATCATGCCGATCATTGGTTTTATCACATCAAAAGACCGCATCGCCAAAAGCACTGTCAGCAAAAAGGACAAAAAAATTCTGCACGCCTATGCCGCGGATATCTGGAAATTTTTCAAAGAAAATGTGACCGCGCGCGAACGACATCTGCCTCCCGACAATATTCAGCTTTCCCCATATGAAAAAACCGCTCACCGCACCTCCCCCACAAATATCGGGCTTTATCTTTCGGGGGTGCTTGCGGCAAGGGATTTCGGATTTATCGATACAAAAGAAATGGTATCGAGAATTTCCGACACTGTTTCCACAATCGAAAAGCTTCCCAAATGGAACGGAAACCTTTACAACTGGTACGATACGCGAAGTCTTGCCGTCCTTGCGCCGAAATATATTTCGTCTGTGGACAGCGGAAACTTTGTCGCCTGCCTTATCACCCTCTCTTGTGGACTTGCAGAATATTCCGACGAAAATGCGCAGGTAGTGGATCTTATCGGGAGAATAAAAAAGCTTATAGACAACACCGATCTTCGCCCTTTGTATAACGAAAAACGAAATCTTTTCAGGGTGGGAATAACGGTGACAGATGAAAAAGCAATTCCCGACGACGGATGCTATGATTTTTTGATGAGCGAATCAAGAATACTCAGCTATATTGCCTGCGCCTGCCGCACCGTTCCGTCAGCACACTGGAGAAAGCTTGCGCGTCCGCTCGTTTCGGAACGCGGTTATATCGGTCTTTCCTCCTGGTCGGGCACAGCCTTTGAATTCTTCATGCCAAATCTTTTTATGCCGGTCAAAAAAAGCTCACTGCTTTATGAAGCCACCCTTTTTGCATACAGATCCCAAAGCACGCGAAAAGCCCATGGTGTCTGGGGAATTTCCGAAAGCGGATTTTTTGCGTTTGACTGTGATCTTAACTATCAGTACAAGGCTTTCGGCGTTCCGTCACTCGGAAAGGCGGCAGGACTTGATCAGGAGCTTGTCATCTCTCCCTATTCGTCTTTTCTTGCCCTTTGCGTGTCTGTAAAGGGCTGTCTTGCAAATCTTTTGTCATTAGAAAAGCTAAGAGCATACGGAAAATACGGATTTTATGAAGCCCTCGATTTCACCCCTCCGAGAGTAAAGCGCGGACACGCCTGTATAAAAAGCTATATGTCCCATCATCTTGGCATGAGTATGCTTGCCCTTTCCAACGCCTGCTTTGACAACAATTTTGTAAGCCGTTTTATGCAGGACCCGAAAATGCAGGCAGGGTCGGCTCTGCTTGAAGAAAAGATTCCCGTAAACGCCGTTATCAGAAAGCTCAAAAAGAGCAGTCTGCCCAATATCCGCCGCGAAACCAAGACTTTTTCCAACACCGTTCATCTTGACAGCTTTTCGATGGCTTCCCCTGTATGTGCCTGCATTTCGGACGGAAAGCTTTCGTGTAGCGTAAGCGACTGCGGTCATGTGGAAGCAAAAAAAGGCGATATCAGACTGTTTTTAAGTTCGCACGAAAAATTTCCCGACACCGAAGCAGCTTCCCTTTTCTGCTATTTATCTCTTGACGGCAGGATCTACGGAATGACACCCATAAGCTGCGGCGTCTGCCCCGACAGCAGATTTTCTTTTTCCTATACCGAATGCAGCGCGACTCATTCTCTCTCATGTGACAAGGGCGACTTTTCTTTAAGCTATACCGTATCGCCCGAGCACAGCTCTGTATTAAGAATGAAGCTTTCGGGAAAAACGACCGCAAAAAAAGGCGCATTCAGATTTGTTTTTACCCCCTCTGTGACATCAGACGCGGCATACGCGGCACATCCCGCCTTTTCCGAGCTTTTTATCGAATCGGAATATGACGAGACAGACAAAATACTCTACTTTCACAAAAGAGCGCGCTCGATATCCGAGGAGGATTCGATCCTTGCGATAGCCTTTCAGAATACAGATGCCTCTCCTGTCTTTTCAACAAGAAAAAAGTTTTGCGAACATGACAAATACTCATATTTTTCGGACGATATCGATAACAAATGCGGTGCTTGTATAAATCCGCACTGTGTCATCGGCGCGGAATTTCAAAATGATTGTGCCGGCGAGCTGTTGCTTGTGATGACTCACGGCAAAGCATCGGCAAAGCAAGCCATCACCTTTGCGCGCGCTCAAAGCTTTTCGACTGCCGAAAAAGCACTTTCAGAGGTGGCGTCCCAATTCACGCTGGGGGCAGGAATTTCATCTGTTTCAGGCGACGGAATTGTGCGCACGATGCTGTCGGGAACACAGTTTTCGGGAGTGGTGAGTCAAAAAACGCTTTCGAAATACGGTGCAGACAGACTCTTTTCCGAAGACTTACCCGATACATCGATCAATTCTTTATGGAAATACGGAATATCGGGAGACAACGATATCGCGGTGATAGACACGGGAGCTTATCTTTTCCGCGCTGCTCTTGAAAAGCGCATACGCGCTTTCAAGCTTCTCGCCATGAAAAACAAGCTTTTCGATCTTATAATCCTTTATTCGGAAAGCGACAAATACGAAAGACGGCTTGAAAAAAGGCTCAGAAAGCTTATCTCCGAATGCACTGCCGACGGATTTCTTGATCGGAAAAAGGGCGGTATAAGGCTGATCGAAAAGAATACCGCGGCAGATGACCTGACAGCCATCATCTCTGCCGCAAGCTTTTTTGACGATCTTTTTTCCGAAAAGCTGCAGGAGCAAAACAGAAAAGAAAGTGTTGAATTTGCAAAACCGATAACACGCGGCAAGACCCTTGACGGAAACACCCCCGACGGCTTTGCGGTTGCAGGCGGAAAATTTACGGATAACGCATTCGTGATCGACAAATATTCAAAAAACGCGCCTAAAGCGCCCTTTGCCCACATTCTTTCGGGAGAAAATATTTCATGTGTTGTGACACAGGATTCGCTCGGCTACACCTTTGTGAAAAACGCCTCAGAATGCAGAATAACTCCCATTCCCTCAAGAGGAAACAGCCAATGCGAGGGAGAAAAACTTTATTACAAAGAAAACGGAAAGCTTTTTGACCTTTTGAAATGCGCGCAAAAGGTGAAATATTCCTGCGGAAAAGCAGAATATTTCGGAAAAGTGTCATCCTGTGAATATCGAATATGCGTTTTCACCTCCCGCAAGCTCCCCGCAAAAGCGGTCGGGATAGCTTTCAGAGGAACGATTCCCGAAAGCGCCGCCATCTTTTATTGTGTGCAAGGCTGCATGGGCAATAAAAGCGTCAAAAACGCGTACAAAGCAAAAGACGATTCGGCAGTGCTCTTCAAAAACCCGCTGTCGCGCACCATGAACAAAATGATGGGGCATCTGAATGTTTTTTCTTCCGAAAAGACCTTTGCTCTCTGCGACAAAGCCGCTTTTTTCAGCTTTGGAAAGATGACGGCAGAAAACTGTGATTTTGCCTGTGTCGGCTCACAGATAGCATCCGGCAAAGAGATCGTTTTTGTCCTCGGAGCATCAAAAAACGAGAAGGTTTATGAGCTGATAAAAGAATCCTTTGACGGTGGATTTTACGATGAGTTATCCTCTGCCGAAGAGTTTTGTGCACAGCTGATACCAAAGCTTCGTTTTTCTCATGCAAGAGCAGATGACAAGAGAGAAAGCCTTGAAAGAATGTTTAATCTTTTTCTCCCCTATGATGCTGTCTTCTCGCGCTTTTTGGCGCGTGCCGGATTTTATCAGTCGTCAGGCGCATACGGCTTCCGCGATCAGCTTCAGGACTGCCTTTGTCTTATGTATTCCGACAAACGCCGCGCGCTCACTCATATATACCGCGCCGCCTCCCATCAGTTTCCCGAGGGAGATGTGCTTCACTGGTGGCATCCCGGGGCACGCGCGGGAGTGCGCACAAGATGCTCGGACGACTATCTGTGGCTTGTATATGCCTGCCTTGAATATCTGAAGGCAAGCGGAAGCGACGCTTTCCTTAGCACTTCTCTTCCGTATATATCGGCAGAAAAGCTTGACAAAGCGACACAGGAGCGCTACGGAGGCTATTCGGTTTCAAAGCTTTGGGAAAGCCTTTACCGCCATAATATACGAGCCCTTGACAGAGCACTTTCTCTCAGAGGAAAACATGGTCTGTGTCTTATGGGCTCCTGTGACTGGTGCGACGGATACAGCGCGGTGGGAAAAGAAATGTCTGGCGAAAGCACCTTTACCACCATGTTCCTTATTATGCTTCTTGAAGGCTTTCTGCCGCTTTGCCGCAAATTTTCGGATCATGAGCATGAAAAGGAATACGGAAAAACCATTTCGGAGCTCAAAAAAGCGGTGAGCGAGCATTGCTTTGACAAGGACATGGGATATTTTATCCGCGGCTTTTATGATGACGGAAAAAAACTCGGCGCACCCGAATGTGACGAGGGAAAGATCGATCTTATGGCGCAAAGCTTTTCTCCCCTTTCGGGTATCGATGAAAGCCTTTGTGCAAGTGCTCTTACAAGTGCGCGACGCGAGCTTTATGACGAAAACCACGGTATAATGAAGCTTCTTTCTCCCCCCTTCGACAAGACAGAACAGGAGCCGGGATATATAAAGGGATATCTTTCGGGAGTTCGTGAAAACGGAGGTCAATACACCCATGGCGCTCTCTTTTATGCTCTTGCCTGCTTTGAGATGGCGGAAAAGCAGTTTGAAAAGGATCCGGAGCTTTCGGCAAAGCTTACAAAATACGCCGAGGATATACTTCTGTTTTCAAATCCTGCCTTTCGCTCATCCCAGAGTGCTCCCGACATCATAAGAGAAGCGTATATGACCGAGCCCTATTCGGTTGCGGCGGATATATATTCAAACAAAGACCATCCCGGCCGCGGTGGATGGACGCATTACACAGGAGCCTGCGGCTGGATGTGGCGTTTGATGTTAAGATATATTTTCGGCATCAGCTTTTCGGGACTTGACACCGATTCGCCGTATATCTCAATAAACGCTGACCGCCATTTCCCCATGGCGCAAACCATCTCGGGAGGTACACTTAAGATATGCGAATTCGGCTTTGAGCTGACAATCGAATATGTTGCAGACGGGAGAAAGTGTATTTTTGCCGACAGAAAGCCGAGCGACGGAAAAAGGTTAGGTCGGGATGTGCGGATTGTCACGGTGCATATCTGATCACATTCTCGCCTTCTCCTGTGGGAGAATGGGAACCGAGACAGCGGTGGATGAGGTGTCGGAATCAAATCAAAAGTATAATGCGAGAGGAGCTATCGCGCCCCTCTCGCGCACTCCCTCTCATTATTTCTTTTAGAAAAAGAAATGACAGTAGAAAATTATTATCGAAAAGGATTTTCCGATATCAGCCCCGCTTCCGATATCAAAAGGCGGCAAAGGTGGAAGTTTTTCCTGCAAGGATTTTCCGACATCAGGTGGCGATGTCAGCGAGGTTGATTGGACTGATTCTTTGCCTATATCAGAAGCTTTTCCATTTCGAGAGCTCCAACTCCCTCAGTCGCTTCGCGCCAGTTCCCCCAAAGGAGGAGCCTTTTCTGCCTTCCTCTTGAGGAAGGTGGCACGGCGTCAGCCGTGACGGAAGGAGTCAGAATCAGATCAATGACCCAAAAAAAGCGCACCCGCTTTCGCAGGTGCGCAAAAGATAATTGAATTTATGCCATGTAACGCTTCTTGATGTACTCAGCAGACTGCTTAAGGCTGTCAAGAGGATCTCCAGGGCAGGTATCCTGCTCTACGCAGTAATACTTAACACCGCACTTTTCGGCAACTTCAACAACACTGTCAAAGTCGATCTGACCGTTGCCCACTTCTGTGATCATGGGAACAGTGCCGTTTTCGGTGTTGATAACAGCCATGTCCTTGAGGTGGAGAATGTCGATTCTGCCTGCAAGCTTCTGGATCCATGTGGTGGGATTTCCGCCGCCTCTCTGTACCCAGTGGGTATCGAGACAGAACGAAACTGTTTCGGGGTTGAGCTCTTCATAGAGGTAATCCATGATAGACTTGCCGTCATCGAACTTTACAAATTCGAAATGGTGGTTGTGATAAGTGAGCTTGAAGCCGTAGGGCTTGATCTTCTCGCCGATCTTGTTGAAATCGTCGATGAACTTAAAGAGCTCGTTCTTGTCGTTTCTGGGAGCAAGGGGCATACCGCCGATACCCATGATGTTTGTCTTGAGTATTTCCTTGTGCTTGCGCATAGCTTCATCGGTATCGTTGAGCATTTCGTTGTAGTCGTAATGAGTACCTACGATGTCGATGCCTGCGTTGTGTGCAAGCTCTGCATATTTTTCAATGCCGATCTTGCCAAAGCCTGCTGTCTGAATTTCGTCATAGCCGTGTTCCTTGATGGTTCTGAAAGCCTTGTTAAGGATCTGTTCGGTTGCTGTTTCACCGTCGTAATAGCTGCGGAAGGTGTAAGCTTGAACGCCAAGTTTCTTGAACATGTCAAAAAACCTCCTTTGAAATTTTAAGTATTTACGATTAATGGTCGGAGTGCTTTTTCACCCCATACATTATAAGTATATCACAATATTTTGTTTATTTCAATGATTTCTTGAAAAAACCTTGCTTCAATCTTGTTTTTAATCTTTATCTGCAAAAAGCTGAGACGATTTGAGAGTGTTTTTCATAAGCATCGTGATGGTCATGGGTCCGACACCTCCGGGAACGGGAGTGATATAGGAAGCCTTCTTTTCGCATTCTTCGAAGTTTGCGTCGCCGCAAAGCTTGCCTTCGGAATTTCTGTTCATACCGACATCGATAACGACCGCGCCTTCCTTTATCATGTCACCCTTGAGAAAATCTGCCTTTCCCACGGCAGCGATGACAATATCTGCATTTCGGGTAACAGCGCCCAAATCGGAGGTTTTAGAATGGCAGATGGTGACGGTGCAGTTTTTGTGAAGCATGAGCATTGCCATGGGTTTTCCGACAATATCGCTTCTGCCGATGACAACACAGCTCTTGCCCGAGGTTTCGATGCCGTATTCGTCAAGTAGCTCTGTGATGCCCGCAGGAGTGCAAGGGACGAAATCATAATCACCTATCATAATCTTTCCGACATTCACGGGATGGAAAGCGTCCACATCCTTTTCGGGACGGATGGCAAGCTGAATCTTTTTCTCGTCAATGTGTTTCGGCACGGGAGACTGAACAAGGATTCCGTGGACCGAGCTGTCTGCATTGAGCTTTGCGATAAGGGAAAGCAGCTCTTCTTCTGTGGTTTCTGCCGGAAGAGCGTATTCGAAGGAATTGTAGCCCACCTCTTCGCACGCCTTTTTCTTGTTGCGAACATAAACCTTTGATGCAGGATCATCGCCTACGATAATTACCGCAAGTCCGGGAGCATAGCCGTATTTCTCCTTGAATTCCACAGTTTCTTTTGCAAGCTTTGCGCGCACCTTTGCGCCGGTTGCTTTTCCGTCAATCAATATTGCCATTTTCTTTTTCTCCTTTTGATTCTGTTTCGGTATTGTTATTGATGTTTTTTTCATCTGCTTCGCTGAACTGACTTACATATCCGTCAAGCTCTTTTGCTTTTTCTTTCGCCTTGTGTCTTCCGATGATGATAAGGGTAATTCCTGCGATGACACACAAGAGTGCAAGCATCTGCGAAACCCTGAAAGCCCCTTGAGTCAGGCTGTCTGTGCGCAGCCCTTCAATAAAGGATCTGCCAAAGCCGTACCATGAGGCATAAATAAGGGCGATCTCTCCGTTGAATTTCTTGTTTTTGAAATAAAAATGTATTAGCAAAAAGCCCACAAGATTCCATAGTGCTTCATAAATAAATGTGGGATGTACGGCAATCGTGCCGACACGGTCATTTTCAATGACCATTCTGAAAATATAGTCGTTTTCAAACACGGGGGTTGCAATATCGCCGATAAAGGGGAAAGAAATGTGCGAAAGGGCACCGTATGCTTCGGCATTGAAAAAGTTTCCCCATCTGCCGAGCATTTGACCGATCATAACCCCGGGGGCAAAGCAATCGATGACCGAAAGAAAATTCATCTTCTTGACCTTTGCCACCACAAGCATCGTGAAAAATCCGCCGATGATGCCGCCGTAGATGGCAAGTCCACCGTTCCAGATGGCAAAGACCTCGCCTATCGAGTGATAGTCCGAAATGTTGAAAATCACATAATAAAGCCTTGCGCAGACGATTCCGACAGGGACTGCGAAAAGAACGTAGTCAAGAAGAGCGTCGGCAGAAATTCCGCTTTGCTTTGCCTTTCGCAGGGCATATATCACTCCGAGGATCATGCCCAGCATTATGACGATTCCATACCATCTCACCTCAACAGGAAAGCTTTCGGGGGTGGCAACAGGATCGATATTCATAGGTCCGATCTTAAGTCCGGGAAACGAAATATTACTTGTCAAATTTTTTCTCCTTTTTTATAGAATCAGTGGCAATTTCCGCAGGGGGTGTAGCCGAGAGCTTCAGCCTGACTTGAAGTGCCGCAGAAAGCTTTTTTGTTTTTTTGGTTAATTTCGGCGACAGACTCACAGGAAAGCTCATGATATTTGCGGCTTGAGGTGTTAAGCACCATATCGCGCGCACTTTCCTGCGCAATATTTTCCGAATCGTTTCCGAAAACAAAGGTTACATTTTTTCCGTCGCTTGTGCAGATGATATCGCCGACAAGATCTGTTCTGTAATATGTAACGCCGGCATCTTCGAGCCTTGATGTGACCTCGTCATGGGGATGACCGTATTCATTGTCCTTTCCGCAGGAAATGACGGCATATTCGGGCATGACATGGCGCAGGAAGCGATAGCTTGTGGAGGTGTAGCTTCCGTGGTGACCGACCTTAAGAAGCGTGCTTGAAGGGTCATATCCCGAATCAAGGATAAGACTTTCACATTCATATTCCGCATCCCCCGTGAAGAGAAACGAGGTTTCGCCGTAGGTGACCTTCAGAACTATCGATGAATTGTTTGTGTCCTCCGAGGCGTTGCAGGCGAGAATGTCGACCTCAGCGCTGCCGAGCATGAAGAAGTCGCCTGCCCCGGGTACTGTGATCTCAAGCTCTTGCTTTTCAAGATTCCTGACAAAATCCGAAAAGGCTTTCGAATCATATTCGGTGACAGGACAGAAAGCAACCTGAGCTTTTGCAAAATTCAGCGCCCCCGAAAGTCCGCCCACATGGTCTTCATGGGCATGGGTGGCAATGATATAATCAAGCCGGGTGATGTCTCTGTCCTTGAGATATCTGTAAACAAGGCTCGAATCGTCAGAGTTTCCGCCGTCGATCAGCATATTTTCACCGTCGCAAATGACAAGAGCGGCATCCGCCTGCCCGACATCGATAAAATGCACCTCAAAGTAAGAGTTTATGTTTTCGCCGACCGAGGCTTCGGGCTTTCGATTGAGGGAGCCTGTAACGATTTTTTCACAGCCTGCCGCCACAAAAGACAGCAGGAGGAATATGACGCATACCGAATAACGAACAAATGGCTTTTTCATATGTCTTGCACCGTCAGATGGGCAAAACCTTTGAAAGGACCATTCTTTCCTCCACAAAGTCGGCGTTGAAGCGCGCCGTCACATCCTCAAGGGTGACAGAGGAGATGACCTGCGGATAATCGAGCATATCAAATCCGCGGAAGATGTGGGTCAGAAATTCGTTGGCAATATCCTCGGTGCTGTTGAAATAACGGAGATTCGAAGCATAAAATACTCGCTTTACCCGCTCGAAATCTTCCTTTTCAAAGCCCGTCTTTTTGTATTTCTCAATTTCCGAAAGAATCTCGGCATAAACCTTGTCGGGCTCGTTGGAATAACCCGAGATCTCGCAAAAACCGAAGTTTGTGTGTGCCTCATAGCCTGATGAAAAGGCACCGTTTATAAGTCCGCTTTCATAAAGTCTTGTATAAAAAGATGAGGATTTTCCGAAAAGGAGCTCAAGAATGATCTCATATTCAGCCTGTTTTTTTGCAAGGGCTTCACCTTCACACGGCTGGTGAATATCTTTTATTCCGACAGAAAAAACCGGCATGGAAACACTGAGCTTCTGGGATATTTCCTTTTTATATACTTGTTCGGGCTCGTCGGGGAAAATGCGTTCGGGAGAAATAACAGGTGCGTTTACAAGATATTTGTCGCAAACCTCAAGCACCTGCTCGGGAGGCATATTTCCACAGACACAAAGCGCCATGTTGTGAAGATTATAGAAAGTGTTGTAGGCAAGATAAAGGGTTTCGGGGGTGATCTGCGCGATGGTTTCGACGGTGCCTGCAGTGTCGATTCGTGCAGGATGGTTGTGATAAAGTGCGGTCAGCATATTGAAATAGAGTCTCCAGCCGGGATTGTCGTCATACATTCTGATCTCCTGACCGATGATGCCCTGCTCCTTTGCCACCGTTTCGTCGGTGAAATAGGGATGGGTGACAAAATCCAGCAGGATGCCGAGCGATTCCTTCATGTTTTCGGTGGCAGAAAAAAGGTATACAGTCTTGTCGCTTGAAGTATAAGCGTTGGCGGAAGCGCCGTATTCGGCATATTTTTTGAAGGTATCGATTCCGTCCTCGTTTTCAAAAAGCTTGTGCTCAAGAAAATGAGCAATTCCGTCGGGAAGTGTGTGGGTTTTTCCGTCAATTTTGAAGCAGTTGTCGACCGAACCGAAATTTGTGCCGAAAACAGCATATCCGGTGCCGTGGTTTTTGGGAATAACATAGATTCTCAGACCGCTTTTGTGGACGGTGTAATAGTATTTTTCGTCGATTGCTTTGTTTTCTTTGAGAACAAATCCGCTCATTCTTCTTCACCTCCGTCAGCTATGGTTCCTTTGAGGAAGAACACTGTGTCAAGCTCTGTTTCTTTTGCACAGGCGATGATATCTTCCTTTGTTACCGCGTCAAGCTCTTTTATTACCTGCTCGACAGTTTTGTCGCTTGAGCCGATAAGCCGCGAAAGATACCAGGTCGAAAGATCTGTGGCACTGTCATAAAGTGCGCGGTAGTTATTTACAAGATCTCTTTTTGCATTATCGATCTCTTCGGAAGAGATCTCTCCCCTTCGCATATTTTCAAGCTGTGCCATGATTTCATCGGCAGTTTTGTCACGGTTGGCGACCTCGATTCCGCTCACCACCGTCAAAATGCCCTTGTGAGCATCGGGAATCGATCGGCAGAAATAGCAAAGGCTGAGCTTTTCGCGGACATTTTCAAAAAGCTTGCTGGTCGGCGAGCCGCCGAAGATATTATTGAAAAGCGAATATGCCGAATAGTTTTTGTCAGAAACGATATGTCCCGAACGGAAGCAAAGCACAAGCTTACCCTGTGCAACCTCCATCTCCTCGGTGACCTCGGAAACTTGTGTGCGGCATCTTTCGAATTTTTCGGTCTGTGTTTCACAAGGAATATCGCGCAAGGTACCCGAAACAAGCGACTGCGCGTACTTTTTGACAGTCTCCTCGTCGCACATACCCGTATAGAACATTTCAATCCTGCTTTTTGCAAGGAAGGTCTTATAGAACGAATAAAGCGAGCTTCCGTCGATTTTATCAACCATTTCGATGTTGCCGTTTTCGCTGACGGCATAGTTCTGACCCTTGCACATTTCCTCGTGACATTTTTTCATGGCATAGGCGTTTTTGTTGTTAATGAGGGATTTTATGGCATCAATAAGGTTTTTCTTTTCGGAATCGACATATTCCTTTTTGAAGCCTTCGTTGTTCACAAGCGGCTCGAAAATGATGCTGCGCACTGTTTCAAAAACATCGTCCATCAGATGCTCTCCCGCAGGAAGCAACGATTCACGCAGAAAATCGACCGTGAATCCTATGATCTGATTTTCTCCGCGCTTTGTTATCCTGCTTGAAAAGCCTGTGGAATAAAGATAGTCAAAGCGTTTTGAAACATCTGCCATCTGCGGATATTTTGCGCTGCCTCGGCGAAGCACCTGGGGAAGAAGAGCGGCAAAGGATGCCGTCTCCTCACGCAGGGGAATGATGAAATTGATATCGAAATAATCTGTCTTGAATTTATCCGATTCGATAATGTTCAGAAAAATTCCGTCTGAAAGTCTGATTCTTTTCATGATGCCTCCGTAATATATGAAGTCAAATAATATACCAAGTATATTATAATCCAAAATTTGCCCGATATCAATAATAAACTGAGAATTTTTCTTTTGTGTCGGAAATTTATTGCCTGACAGCACTAAAAAAAGAAATTCGAAAATTTTTCGTAACGAAAACTATTGCAAATCCTTGCAGTTGATATATAATATCTTTTGTAAAACGGAAGGAGTGGTATCTCTGAATAAAACTATTATCCCCAAGACAAAGCCGCTTTCGGAAAAGCAGCTTACAAAAAACAGAGGTATTATATCGCAGAGGCGGGGCTTGAATATCTCATCTCTCTGCTCATCACAGACGCATTCCTTGCCCTGCTTCTGACAAGCAACGGCGTCCCCGACAGCGCGGCAGGAATCATCACCGAGCTTGCAGCTTTTGCTTTTTCGGCACAGCTTGTATCGGTCTTTTTCAGAAAAAGAAGAGGCATAAAGACCTTTATCACCATACTTCACCTGATAAATCAGGTCATGTTTGTGCTTTTGTATTTCGTGCCGTCGATAGATCTGCCGTCATCGGTCAAGGTGGTTCTCATCGTCGTCATGTTCCTTGGCGGTCAGCTTATTGCAAATGTTGTTTCGCCCTATAAGATCTCGTGGTTCATGTCATTTGTCGATGACAAAAAGCGCGGAAGCTTTACCGCCAACAAGGAGATTGTCTCTCTTGCGGCGGGTACTGTATTCTCAATGACCATGGGCTCGGTCTCCGACTATTACAAAGCTCTCGGCAAGGACGATATATATTTCGGCATCTGCGCCGCCACAATCCTTGTGCTTGCCGTTCTCCATATGCTCTCGATCATCCTTGTCAATGATATCGAAACCGAAAGCGAAAATGCCGAACATATCAGCTTTTCGCCGGCGTTGAAAAAGACCTTTTCGAACAAAGCTCTTCTTGCGCTCATTTTTATGGATATAATCTGGCAGTTCGGTTCAAAGCTTTCGCTGGCATATTACGGTGTTTACAAAAACAATGACCTCGGTTTTTCGATGAAATACATAGCATTCTTAAGCCTTCTTTCGGCTTTGTCAAGAATTGCCTTTTCAAGATATTTCGGAAAGCTTGCCGACAAATACTCCTGGAAGAGAATGCTCGGCATCTGCTTCGGTATTGCCACAGTTTCTTTTGCTGTGAATATCTTCACGGTGCCCTCCAACGGAAAGTGGATGTTTGCCATATATTCCTGCATCCATGCAATATCGATGGCAGGAATAAACAGCGGACTTATGAATATCATTTTTGATTATGTTCCCACCGAAGACCGCGCTCCCGCCCTCGGAATACGCACGGCTCTTGGCGGAGTTTCGGCGTTTCTTTCCTCATTCCTCGGAGCTTACATCGTCCATACGGTTCAGTCGAACGGCAATGTGGCTTTCGGACTGAATATTTATCCCCAACAGATACTTTCTGCGATTTCCACGGCCATTTGTGTTTGCGTCGTGCTGTACATGATATTTGTTGTCGGAAAATTGAAAAAGACATAAAAAAAACGCCCCTTGAAAAAGGGGCACAGACTACTGACAAACCCTATTTCAGAAGTGCCCGTTGACATATTGCACAAAAAGCCTCCCTCGCAAGTGTGGTGGCAAAACCGCAGGTTTTGACGGAGAGAGACGGGAATATGCAAATGCAGGATTTAAGAATCTCTCTCCGTAGGGGACGATG
>JAZSFD010000075.1:0-7939 GCA_045532035.1 Eubacteriales bacterium
GTAGCCGGACTGTTTGGGTGCATCGGCTGACCGTTCCATTGAGTGAAAAGCCGGTCACGGTCTTGCCACTGATCCCCCAGGGCGAACCGCTGCTCTGTTTGCCACACCCGGTATTCGTGGAGCATTTCAAAAACAAAATCCGGCAACTTTAGAACTCTGTTTGAGCCTTTGGTTTTAACAGTGTCGGTATATATGCCTTTGCGCTTCGTATAAAGGGAATTACGGCAAATTCTTATAGTGTGGTTACTGAAATCCATGTCTTTCCATTCCAGCCCCAGCAATTCAGCTCTACGCGCTCCGGAGTATATCGCAAGGACGAAAAACATTTTATACTGCCACTCTTCTTTGAGCAGCAAATCAAGAAATTGTGCCGCTTCCTCCATGGTATAGCAGCTGCTCTCTTTTGTCTGCATCGCTGGAAGTTTAATATTGACCGCTGGATTTGCGGTAATCATTTCCAGATCAACAGCATAGTTAAGCACATTTGACACAAACGACAGATAGTGTCTGACCGTTTTAGGGGATAACCCTGCCGGTGACACTTCCTCGTCGGGGGTGTCTTTTTTTATGCGCTGCTGTTTTACTCCCGGTTCTGATAGGTTATCAATAAACGATTGTATGTCTCGTTTAGTTATCTTATCCACACGCTTCGCACCCAGCGCAGAATATGTGCGCTCAGTTAGTGAGTGGAGCCGGGCAACAGTACGCTCTTTTAATTCCTTTTCTGCACGCTTACTCAACCATTCGTCAGCCAACTGCTCAAACTTGATAGCCTTAACTGCAACACCAGAGTCGCCGTCTTTGACCCGCTTTTCAAATAATGCAGCCTCTTGATTAAGGGCTTTTTCAATCTGACGGGCGGTCATTCCCGGCTCCGGCCTCCATGTCATCGACCGCCGGAGGTGCTTCCCTTTAGCATCGTAGCCGCAGGAAACAACAATCTGATAGCTGCCGTTACGCTCTTTAATCGTCGCCATCGTCTACAACTCCATTAACATAGTCGAGATATGGCTGCTCCACCGGTCGCATGACTTCTTTAAGTGTGGTTTTGTACATTTCATTCACGAAAAAAGTTTTGTATTCTATAAAATCGTCTTTATCAATAATCATGTAACCATATTCTTCCGCCATAACTCGCACCATATCAACCTGTTTTTTTCTCTCTAATGAGTGCGTGAAAATATGCTCTAATATGGTTTTATTGTCTTTGTCATCTTTGTCACCTTCAGACTTGTCCGATATGGCGTGTTCCATCCAAAGACATACATCGGATATCTCGCTAAACAATCCAATTGTTGAGCCGTACTGGATAAAGCGGTTGATTATATCTATGTCCATCAATAATAGCTCAAGACCATCAGAAGCGAACTTCTCCCGGTTCTTCTCTGATTCCGTTTTTATGTCAGACAGGATATCTATTACATCTTCGCTCAACCCCAGCCGCTCCACAATATCGCTGTTCTCCGGCTGCTTTGCGTCCGATAAGCCTATGAGGTAGTCGGAGGTTACGCCGAAATACTCGGCTAACGATTTAAGTTTGTCGATAGTGGGCAATGTAGCGGAATTTAGATATGAACTGATTGCTTGTCGAGTAATATTTAATTCTTTTGATAATCGCGCTTGGGAAATGGGGTGATCATGTTTCAACCCTCCCGTCTCAAGCATTTCTTTAAGTCGAGAACTAAACGGTAAATCATTCATGCACGACCCTCCTTATTTCGATGTCTCTGCATGATTCTTTGTCACCATTAAACAACCTGCATTATACTCTTGACAAATAAGCGGATATAGGTTAGAATTGAGGTACAATGAATCGTGCAGGCGTGATGTAGTGTGTAAATAAATCATACCACACAATTCTAAACAAATCAATACCACAGTAAAAAAAGGAGGTAAAACTATGGCAACTATGATGGTTGGCGCAGATGTAGCCGAAAGGTATGTGCAGGAGCACCCCGGAACCAGCTTGACCCGAAACGCAATTAAATGCTTGCTTCGCTCTGGCTGCATTCCGAGCGTTCACGCAGGAAATCGCCGTTTTTTCTCTTATGAGGCGTTCTTGCGCTTCCTTGAGGACGGCAACGATCAGCCGGTAAATGACGGCTACGGGACTATCCGGCGGATTATGTGAGGGGTGAGAGCTTGAGCGAAACGCTTAATAGCATGATTCTATCACAAGAAAATCCCGAAGAGGTAAAGCAGCTGATTACTCAAGGTGCATCTGAGAGCGAAATAACCCAAGCGGTCATAGATAGGCAAGAGCAGAAAAAATACAGCATTGCCGAATCTCTGAAACCGGACGATTATTCCGATGCAGGCAACGCGGATGTGTTCACCTACATATACGGTGCAAATTTGGCTTATTGCGATTCTTTAGGCTGGCTGTATTGGAACGGCAGCCGATGGGAATGCAACGATCACAAGCCGCTGGAATTGGCAACGGGGTACACTCAAGGAATGCTATATCACGCAAGAGACAAGTATCAAGACGCATTGGATGAGGCTCGTTCTTGCGAGGACAAAGATCAGAAAGCCGCCATTATTAACCCGGCAAAAAAGTATCTGGCTCACGCAGAGAAAAGCCGTTCATTTAATCGGATTAAGGCAATGACGGAGGTTGCAAAACCTCGGCTTATACGCCAAGCGTCCGAATTTGACGCAGAACCGCACATAATCAATACGCCATCCGGCATTGTGGACTTGAAGACCGGCGAAATTAGCCCCCATTTTCCGCAAGCCAACTGCACGAAAATCACCAAATGTGCGCCGAATAACGAAAACGCGGATATTTGGGATGACTTCCTTGACACGATTACTTGTGGTGACGGTTCCCTACGCGGTTATCTCCAGCTTGTCGCCGGTATGGCTCTTGTGGGTGCGGTTTACCAAGAGGGAATGTTAATTGCCTACGGCAACGGAGCAAACGGCAAGAGCACATTTTTTAATGCTCTGGGTGCTGTAATGGGTGATTATTTCGGAGTGATTGACATTGATGTTCTGACCACAAAAGACCAGAACAAAGGCGCTGCACTTGCCACATTGAGAGGAAAGCGGCTGGTTGTAGCCGGAGAGCTTGAAGAATTTCAGCGGCTATCACCGGCGACGGTCAAGCGGATCACCTCAACAGACCCGATAACCGTTGAGCAGAAATACCGTGACCCCGAAGCCATCCAGCCAAGCCACACGATATGTGTGTACACAAATTTCATGCCCCGTGTCTCGACAACAGATCCCGGAACATGGCGGCGGGTATTCATTGTCCCATTCAACGCCAAGATCACCGGCAGCTCTGACATAAAGAACTACACGAAGCATCTTGTCGAGCATTGCGGTGGTGCTATTCTCCAATGGGCGATTGACGGCGCGGTTATGTTCTGCCGGAACGGTCACACCATCCAGGCACCCGACATTGTTGCAGAGGTCACCGAGGAATACCAGCAGCGCGAAAATTGGCTTGAGAATTTCATTGCTGATTGTTGTGATGTAGAAGTCAATTATCGAGTAACCGCCGGCGAATTGATCGCAGCTTACAAAGAGTGGGCACGTTCTGCCGGTGAATATGAGGGACGGCGCGGCAATGAGATTTATAATGCAATGATTGCTGCAGGATTTGAACAGATAAAACCAAGAAATATAAAAACATGGTTAGGCTTGCGGCTCAAAGATTCCGTAAGTGCCAGATATTACGGCGGTAGTCCGTTTTACGCGTAACTGGGTTACCGCCGAGTTGCCCCTAATGCTACACCAAATGTCGCACAATAAAGCCGATATTACGCCTTGTTACGCCTATTCTTCTATAAATACATAATAGGAAATAGACAAGATATATGTATATATAGAGAAAGTCTTTTTTGTTGATTAGAGTAACTTACCGTAACATATCATAAAAACGGCTCGATTATGCGAAAAATCGTATTACAAACGAGCGTAACACACATTACGCCAAAGAAAGGAGGTATAACCATGAGCATGCTGAACGCTGTAAATGCAGAGCTGGAAGCCCGGCAGATTGCCGCCCTTGAATCCATCGCGGACAGTCTCAAAGGCATCTGTCAAGATGTGTGGGAAATTAGAACCATGATGGAAGAGCGCAAGGCCAGAGAAGAAGCAGCCGGGAAGTAACCGGCATAGCAAGGAGAGAAAATGAAGTGCGTGTAATCGAAAAGAGCAAAATTATAATGATTGGAGTTTTTCAATGTCAAACAAATATGAACTTTGCCGATTTCGCTACGCACCGTCTTTCAAGCCGCCGGAAACAGCGGAAGAAGCCGGTCGGATGAAGACTTATTTCCGGCAGATCATAAAGACTATCGAGGCACAACAGCAGCGTTTGGATATCCTCAAAGACGAGGAACGCGATTACGAGGAATTTGACGCGCTCAACGAAATGTACGAAAACGCAGTTTATGAAGCTGCCGCACTTGATCGGTACATCAACCGTCCGGAGATTCTCAAAGCGTGGCCTTATGTGAGGCCATAAGCCGTAAAAAAAAGCCGAAACGGAAGGATGCAGCTTCCGTAACGGCATATCGTGGAGAACGACAACTCCATTGTACCATCTTTGTCACGAAATGTCAAGGGATGACAAAAAGCCGCCCCCGGAGCGTTGATACTCTGAGGGCGGTGGAAGCAGTCGAGGACTACTCCGAAAATTGGCATGGTTATTATACCATGGCGTTAAAGAAAAGTCAATACATTTCCAAATTAAATGTTGTGGGCTTTTTTTAATTAATAATAGGGGGTATATCTTGTTTGGATGGGAGGTGTATGAATGGCACTAACTGCAAAGCAAAGCATAGCAATAGCCGCGCTGCTGTCAACCACAACCAAAAAAGCAGCAGCGAAGCAGGCTGGTATTTCTGAGGTGACATTAAACAAGTATTTTCATGATTCCGAATTTGTGGAGGCATATGAAAAAGCCGCCGGAGGGCTTATCGGTGAAGCGACAAAGTTGCTCCAGCAGGGAATAAGAGTCGCTGTTGTCCGTCTTATTCAGGTCGCAAAGGATCCGAAAATAAACGCGGCAGTCGCGGTAACCGCCGCTCGATCTCTGCTTGAGTACGGCCTGAGATATACCGAATTTACCGAGATTCTTTCAGAGCTGCATGATGTGGAGGACGATATTTGTACTACGACAGACTACGACGGCAAGTAAAAGCCGCAAAGATTCAGAAACAGCGAAAACGACAAGCCGCTCGACTGTTGGACAATCTGGATGTAAAGCAGCATATCGCGGAGGTTTATCACCCGGTACACGACGATATAAAGACCGGACAGCACAGCATTTATAATCTCCCCGGTGGTCGTGGCTCTGGCAAGTCCTCTTTTGTGGGTGTGGAGGTCGTCGAGGGCGTAATGTCTGACCCCTCGGGACTGAGCAACGCTGTTGTGTTCCGCAAGGTAGGGCGAACGCTGCGTGATTCTGTTTACAATCAGATTTCGTGGGCAATAGACACTCTGGGCGTGTCCCATTTATGGCGCGGTACAATCGCACCCATGCAGTACACCTACTTGCCAACGGGAGCGCAGATTGTTTTCCACGGTTTGGATGATAGCACAAAGTTGAAATCTATCAGACCCCGGCGCGGAGTGTTCCGCTTCGTTTGGTTCGAGGAATTTTCAGAATTGAGCGGCGCAAACACGGTCAGATCGGTAATACAGTCTTGTGTGCGTGGCGGTGACGGCTTTATACAGTTTCGGAGCTTTAACCCTCCGATAAGTGCCCGTGATTGGGCAAATGAGTTGATAGCCATACCAGACAAACGCGCCTTGACGGTCAAAACCAACTACACCCAGATGCCGCCCGAATGGCTGGGCGAAGCCTTTATTGAAGAGGCTGAAAGGCTGTTGGAGGTCAATCCGGCAGCATATCAGCATGAGTACATGGGCGAACCGATAGGCAGCGGCGGCGAAGTGTTCCCGAATCTGACTATCAGAACAATCACGGACGAAGAGACAACGGCAGGGTACATATATCAGGGGCAGGACTTCGGTTTTGCTGTTGATCCGGCGTGCTTTGTCCGTCTGGCCTATGACCGAAAGCACGAAACAATCATGCTGCTTGATGAAATCTATGCTTGCCGTAAATCAAATACATGGCTTGCAGAACAGATAATCGAGCGCAAGTACAACACGGAATATGTGACCTGCGACAGCGCAGAGCCGAAAAGCATTGCAGACCTCCGGGACATGGGGATAGCGGCTGTTGGCTGCACGAAATACCCCGGCTGTGTGGAGTACCGCATTAAATGGCTGCAACACCGAAATATCATTATAGACCCAGAGCGCACACCCAACGCATACCGAGAGTTTACCCGGTATTGCTACGAATCCGACAAGGACGGCAATCTTATATCGTCTCTGCCGGATAAAGATAACCACAGTGTAGATGCTGTTGCTTACGCTCTTGACCGAGTAATTGGTAAGCGCGGCAGTAAGGCATAAATCATAATAATGAGGTGAATACATGACCACATTCAAGACATTTGTTGATCGTCTCAACGAGGAACACACCGCCGCAAAGGCGCGGTACTCCGACATTGAAAAGGCGTGGACAATCGCACAGCGAGAGTACGAAGCCGCCAAAGCTGACACCAAAGCACCGGAAACTGTCCGATTGATCGCGCAGGGCGATTATCTGAAAGCGCAGGAGGCATACAAAAAGGATATGCTTTCTCTGCGAGATATGCACCGGCAGTATATCAACGAGATTCGCACAGATATGCAGTCTTTTGTGGATAGCTATTATCTGGCTACTCCCGACAAAATGGACGATAAGGCGGTGCAGCTGCTCAATTCCGGCATTATGGGCGTTGCTGACCTTGAGCACATGGCAGCGCAGCACCGGCACAACCCCGTCATGCTGCGGCTGATAGGCAAGAAAGCTGATGAAATTATCGCCGCAAACCCTCACGATTATTCTCAGAAAGAGACAGCAACCAGACAGAGAGCGACCGGACTGCGGTACAGAATCAGAGAGGCAGAGGACAGCGGCAAGGCTATGGAGGCATTTAATGCAATAGCCGACCTCTCTGCAAACGCTTTTGAGCCTGACAGCCATTGGGCGAAGACCACAGACAAGCATTGGGAGCGCTATTATGCCGACACTTGCGCCGCCTATGATAATTTCCTTGTACAGCCGAACAGCGGCGCAGACAGCAGCACCGGCGAATAATCGAGGTGGTGGAGCATGAATATCTTTTCAAAGATTAAGAGGTGGTTTATCACGCATTTTCTGTCAAGAGCAAAGCAGGAGTTTGATGTAGAGTCGATAGCCTCCGGCACAATGGAGGGCTTTGTAAGACGCTGCATCAACATATACAAAGGATATCCGGAGTGGATTGACAACGAGGACGGTATAACCACAATCGGATTTGCAAAGGCCGTGTGCACCGAAACCGCGAGACTTGCCACCCTTGCAATGTCCGTCAAGCTGGACGGTTCACAGCGTGCTGATTGGCTTCAGAAGCAGATTGACCGTGTTTACTACCAGATTCGGCATTGGGTAGAGTATGCGGCGGCTGCCGGTACTGTTGTGCTCAAGCCGTCAACGCAGGGCATAGATATGCTCACGCCGGACAGCTTTGCATTAACTGATATTGTCAACGGTGAAGTGCGCGGAGCCGTATTCTACGATCAGCGGAAATCCTCTGACGGACACAAGTATTACACCAGAATCGAGTATCACAGATTCCTCGAAAACGGCAATTATGCGGTGACAAATCGCTGCTTTGTGGGTTATTCGGAGAACGACGATTCAAGACCTATTGATATATCTCTCACGCCTTGGGCTGGACTGCTCGAAGAAGTGGAGATAACGAACATTGACCGCCCGCTTTTCGCGGTTCTGCGTATGCCGGGAGCAAATCACATTGATTTCAATTCCGCTCTGGGCGTTCCTATTTTCTCCGATGCTATACAGGAGCTTAAAGACCTTGAC
>JAZSFD010000093.1:0-12252 GCA_045532035.1 Eubacteriales bacterium
ACTATTCTAATATAATATGACGCAATTATTAACATTTGTTAACAGTAATTTTATATTTTATGTAACATAAAATCATTTTTGTATAGAAAATCTTTCTTTTTCATGATAATTTGTCGCAATTGCATTATGTCTTATTATATATATGGTGAACATTTTGTAAACTGCGCTTCAGAATATCAATACAAAGACATTTGTTTGTGTAAAATCTAATTTTTTGTTAACAGCTTGTTTTTAATTAGCATTTTTTCAGAATTGCAAAAGTTTGCGTTCACAAATCAGTTTGCTTCACACCTATAATGTCATAATATATTAATGTAGAAAACATAAAGACATTTACACTGCGCGCAATCGTCGAATTTTCCAACATTTTCACATAATAAATTTTGTGTGTTCAGCAATAATAATAGCAGAGCCGCGAAGAAAACCTTCGCCGCCCTATTAATCGTATAGATAAAATTGTTCCAGATTTAAGGAGAATTAAAAATGACTAACAAGAATCTTGTTCCCGAAGCAAGAGCTGCTCTTGACAAGTTCAAGATGGAAGCGGCAACAGAAGTAGGCGTAAACCTCAAGCAGGGTTACAACGGCGATCTCACCTCCAAGCAGGCAGGTTCTGTCGGCGGTCAGATGGTCAAAAAGATGATCCAGGCTTACGAGAACTCTATCAAGTAACTTTTTCCAAAGTACAGTCTTAAACAGTTTCAAAACCGTGAGCGCAGAATGACGATCGACCGATCTGTCGACTTCTGCAAATAATGTTCCCAAAAAAGAACTGTCATTCTGAACAAATAACAAACTTTTCGTTTGATATTTCAGAATGACAGTTTTCTTGTTCACTTATTTATATCCCTTCTTCGGCGTATCTCACCGTTTCCATGGCGTCCTTTGCATATTTATCGGCACCTATGCTTTGTGCATATTCGCGGGTAAGAACAGCTCCGCCGACAACGATTTTGCACCACGGTGCTTCTTTTCTCAGAAGCTTGATTGTCTTCTCCATGGCAGGAACCGTCGTTGTCATCAAAGCGCTGAGACCCACAATGGGCGCTCCAAAGCTTACTACTGCCTCAACTATCGTCTCGGGAGGAACATCTCTGCCGAGATCATATACCTCAAAGCCATAATTTTCAAGCAGGAGCTTTACGATGTTTTTTCCGATATCGTGGATATCTCCATGCACCGTGGCAATGACAAATTTTCCTTTTTTAACCGAAGCATCCTTAGAAGCAGCATCAACCTTCTCCTTTATACATTCAAAGGCGCATTTTGCTGCCTCCGCACTCATCAGAAGCTGCGGAAGATATACGGTCTTATTCTCATATCCCCTGCCCACCTCGTCAAGCGCCGGAATTATCTCGCAGTTGACAACATCAAGTGCTTCCACCTTCTCAAGGAGCTTAACCGCAGCTTCCCGCGCTTCGTCCTTCATACCCCTCACTATTGCCTTTTTCAAAGGGGAATCAGCATCGAGCTGCCGGGCAACAGAACCGGTTTGTGCAGCAGGTGCGGACTGTACCGGAAGGGATGACATAAATTCGATATACCCTGCGCAGTTTTCGTCGAGCCCTCTCAAAGCAAGGAACGCGTGGTATACCTTCATCATATCTGTGGAATACGGATTCATTATTGCTGCCGAAAGACCGTTTTCAAGAGCCATGGCAAAAAAGGTGCTGTTTACGGCATCCCTTGCGGGAAGACCGAAAGAAACATTCGAAACACCGAGAGATGTGTGAATTCCCATCTCGTTTTTAATATATCTCAGCGAGCTTAATGTTTCAAAGGGTGCTTTGCTGTCAGCGCTGACCGTCATGGCAAGAGTGTCAAAAACAATATCTTTCTTTGATATGCCGTATTCTTTAGCTTTTTCTACGATCTTTTTTGCAATCTCGATCCTGCCCCGGGCTGTTTCGGGGATGCCCGACTCATCAAGAGTGAGAGCCACCACAACACCGCCGTATTTTTTCACAAGGGGAAAAATCTTTTCCATGCTTTCTGCTTTTCCGTTGACCGAATTTATCATGGCTTTTCCGTTGTAGCGGCGAAGTGCTCTTTCCATTGCTTCATACGATGAGGTGTCAATCTGCAAAGGGAGATCGCTGACCGCCTGCAATTCGCACACGGCATTGCAAAGCATAGTATTTTCATCAATATCGGGAATTCCGACATTGACATCGAGAATGTGAACTCCTTTTTCCTGCTGATTTATGCCCTCATTAAGAATATAAGAAATATCATTTTCGATAAGGGCTTGCTTGAAACGCTTTTTACCTGTGGGATTGATCCGTTCTCCGATCAACACGGGAGACTTTCCGAACACAACTGTTTTTGCATAGGATGTGACGACAGTATTGTCGTTTTGTTTTATTTCCACAGGCGAAAAGGCTTTTGTTTTATCGCAAAGCGCTTTTATGTATTCGGGTGTGGTGCCGCAACAACCGCCTGCAACCCTGCAATAGCTTCCGACGATGTCAAGCATGATATCAGAAAATTTATCAGGGCTTATATCATACACAGTCTTTCCGTCAACGCTTTTCGGGAGACCTGCGTTGGGCTTTATCAGAATCGGAAGCGAGCAGGAAGCATAAAGTTTTTTTGCAACCTCCAGAAGCTTATCGGGACCGACAGAACAATTGGCACCGACAGCATCAGCCCCCATACCCTCAAGCATCGCCGCCATAACTTCGGGAGACGCACCTGTCATGAGCTTTCCGTCCTCGCCGTATGCGTTGGACACAAAGACGGGAAGATCACAGTTTTCTTTTGCCGCAAGAAGTGCGGCTTTTGTTTCGTAGCTGTCCGAAAAGGTTTCGATGAAGATAAGATCGACACCGCAACTTGCTCCGATCTTTACGGTTTTTGCAAACAGTAAGACCGCATCCTCAAAGTCCAGATCGCCGTAAGGCTTCAAAAGCTTTCCTGAGGGACCTATATCAAGTGCAACAAATTTTTCCTGCTTTGAGCAAGAAAGCCTTGCTGCTTTGCGCGCATTCGAAACGGCGGCGGATATGATGTCGCAAAGCTCATCTTCGGAAAATTTAAGTATATTTGCGCCGAAGGTGTTGGTGCAAACCACATTACTTCCAGCATCATAATATGCCTTATGAATATCTGTTATCGCATCGGGTCGGGAAATATTCCAGCTTTCGGGATATTCCCCCGGCAAAAGTCCCTTTTCCTGCAAAAGAGTTCCCATGCCTCCGTCAAGATACAGAATGTGATCTTTCATGTATTCTGTTATTTTCATTTTGTCAACTCCTTAAAAGAAAGACCGATAAGAGCCGTTACCGATTTTGACGGCGACATGATGAAGCTGTCGCACAGCGAAATCCCTATTCTTTTCGGGCAATCAAGCAACCTGAAGATATCCTTTTGAAGTGAAATGTCAAGATCGCCGTATCCCGGGCTGAATCTTGAAGTATGCTTCATATGGGAAAACTCATTCTTCATATCTTCACAGAACACATCGCAAAGCTCTTCTATCCTTTGCGCGCCGATACTGCCGAAGCAAAGGGCTTTTGAGGCCGACAGCCTTGAATATTTCTCAATGAGTCGGTCGATACCGATGCCCACCGTGGCGGCAAAAACTATTACCTTTTCGCATCCTTTGAAATGCGAAGAAAGAGAACTGCTTTTTAGCTGAAGTCCACCATATACCACTGCATTATCCGACACATCCATATCGAAAACAGCATAACAAACGCTCGGAGCAAACACGGCATTTTTTTCACACTCATCGATACAGAAAGCAGTTAATTCTTCAGTTTTTTCATCAGAAACACGAACTCCCATGTATCGCAGGACTTCGTCCTTATCGACTGTCGGAAGCTCATATTTCTTCACATAAACAGCACCGTTCATTTTCCGAGTATGTCAGAAAGATTTCTCTGAATGCTGTATGCAACATCCGGATTATTCATCGAATAAACATGGACATTGGTGATATTATTGGCAAACAGATCAATGATCTGATCGGTGGCATAAGCAATTCCCGCCTGCTTCATGGCGGCAGGGTCATGTCCGAATTTGTCAACAATACTCTTGAAACGGTTCGGCATGAAAGAACCCGATAGCTTTGTGGCGCGTTCGACCTGATTTGCGTTTGTAATCGGCATGATGCCTGCGACAACGGGAACTGTAATGCCTGCCTCGCGTATCTTATAAAGAAAATTATAAAGCAGGTTGTTGTCAAAAAACATCTGGGTGGTCAGAAATTCACATCCTGCGTCGACCTTTTCCTTAAGATACTTTATATCATCCTTTTGATTAGCGCTTTCGGGATGAACCTCCGGATAACAGGCACCGCCGATGCAGAAATCCGCCCCGCTTTCCTTCAGCTCTCGCACAAGTTCTACCGCATGACGGTAATGCCATGCACTTCTGTCGGAGCTTTCAAGCTCGGGAGTAAGATCACCTCTTAACGCCATAACATTTTCGATTCCCGCATCGATCATATCCCTTATGCGTTCGGCAACAGTTTCTTTGGTAGACGAAACGCAGGTAAGATGGGCAAGTGTCGAAACTCCGTATTCCTTTTTTATGCTCTTTGCTATATCAAGAGTATATTTGCTCGTGCCTCCCCCTGCCCCGTAGGTTACACACATAAAAGCAGGGCGAAGCTTTGCTATCTCTTGCGTTGCGTGCTTTACGCTGTCAAAGGCGGTGTCTGTTTTTGGCGGAAATACCTCAAAGGACAACGACAACGAATCATTTTTCAGAATGTTTGTAAGCTTCATTCAGATCATCTTCTTTACTTTGTCATTTTTTCCTGCTTGACCTTGTGATCGATCACATGGCGCGAAGCAAGCTCGTGGTGAATATCTTCAAGGGATATGCCCATTTCGATCATCATGACCATTACATGATATGTAAGGTCAGCAATTTCATATATTGTTTCTTTTTTATCGTTTGCTTTGCCGGCAATAATTACCTCGGTGCACTCCTCGCCGACCTTTTTGAGCATTTTGTCAATGCCTTTTTCAAAAAGATAGGTGGTGTACGAGCCTTCCTTCTTTTCGAGCTTTCTGCCTTCGATGAGCTTCATGAGGCTATTAAGAGAAAATTCGTTTCTTTCTTTGCTTTCAAATACGGGCTTTGTGAAGCAGGAGTCTGTTCCCGTATGGCAGGCAGGACCGTCCTTGTCGACCACAACGGTAAGCGCATCATTGTCGCAATCAGCGGTAATCGATACGATATGCTGATAATTTCCCGAGGTCTCGCCCTTGAGCCAGAGCTTTTCACGCGATCTGCTGTAAAAACAGGTCAGACCCTTTTGCATGGAAATTTCAAGGCTCTCACGGTTCATATATGCAAGTGTGAGGACTTTTTTGGAAACAGAATCCACGACAATCGCGGGAATAAGTCCTTTTTCGTCAAATTTGAGTTCGTCTATATTCAACATTTTTTACACCTTTCTTTTTGTCATATTCTGACAGGGATATTATTTTTTGCAAGCTCAGCCTTAAGATCGGGAATGGCAACCTCTCCGAAATGGAAGATGGAAGCCGCAAGTCCCGCATCAACCTTGGGAAGAGCTTTGAAAAGGTCGATGAAGTGAGAAACGCCTCCTGCTCCGCCCGAGGCAATAACCGGCACATTCACGGCGTTGCAGACAGCGTCAAGCATTTCAATATCAAAGCCGCCCTTGACTCCGTCGGTATCAATAGAATTGAGAACGACCTCACCTGCACCGTTTCCAACACAGCGTTTTATCCATTCGACAGCTTCAAGACCCGTGTTTTCACGACCGCCCTTGGCAAACACGCGGAAAACTCCGTCTACCCTTTTCACATCGGCAGAAATGACAACACACTGGTCGCCGTAAAGCTTTGCCGCCTCATATATCAGATCGGGATTTCTTATTGCGCCCGAATTTACGCTGACCTTGTCGGCTCCGCACTTCAGAACTCTGTCAAAATCAGCCACAGAGTTTATGCCGCCGCCGACAGTCAAAGGGATAAAGATTGTCTTTGCAACCTCGCAAAGTATGTCGGTAAAAAGCGCACGACCTTCGCTCGAGGCAGTAATATCATAAAAAACCAGCTCGTCGGCGCCGTTGTCACTGTAATACTTTGCAAGCTCGACGGGAGACGAAACATCAGAAAGTCCGAGAAAATTGACTCCCTTAACAACTCTGCCGTCCTTAACGTCAAGGCAAGGAATTATTCTTTTTGTAATCATTTCGCCACCTCAATTGCTTCTTTGAGAGATATGGCACCGGTATAATAGGCTTTTCCGATGATCGCGCCGTAAATATCAAGAGCTGCAAGCTTTGTAACATCCTCGATTGAGGAAACACCGCCCGAGGCGATGATCTGCATATCAAACCTTTCGGAAAGCTCGCGGTAAAGCTCGTGATTTGTGCCGAGCATCGCACCGTCCTTTGAAATATCGGTACAAATAATTGTACGCACACCGATGTCGCTCATTTTTTTGCAGAACTCAAAGCAGTCATATTCCGACTTTTCTGTCCAGCCGCGGATGGCGACAAAGCCGTCCTTGATATCAACTCCGACCGCGATCTTTTCGCCGTATTCCTTGACTGCCTCAACAAGAAAAGCTTCGTCTGTAACTGCAGCAGTTCCCAAAATCACCCGGTCAACACCGATACCGATATAACGCTTTACAGTTGCTATGTTGCGTATGCCGCCGCCGACTTCTATGAAAAGGTCGGTAGTATTTCTGATCTCTTCTATGACCGAAATGTTGGGTGTTGTTCCGTCCTTTGCACCCTCAAGATCGACGATATGGATATGCTTTGCGCCCTGCTTTACAAAATCATGGGCGATTTCGGGCGGATTTTCGCTATAAATCGTCATCTTGTCATAATCGCCTTTGAAAAGGCGTACCGCCTTTTTGTCAAAAAGATCTATTGCGGGAAAAATATTCACGATACCACCTCCAACTCACAGAAAGCTCGCAGGATCGAAAGACCGACATTTCCGCTTTTTTCAGGGTGGAACTGACATCCGAAAACATTGTCCTTTGCAACAGCCGCAGTAAGGGGCACCCCGTATTCGGAGGTTGCAATAACCGATTCCTCGCAATTCGCACCATAGAAAGAGTGAACAAAATACACAAAATCTCCGTTTTTGAGATGTTTGAAAATAGGAGAGGTCTTTGTGCAAAAGTCAAGGGCATTCCATCCGATATGAGGAATTTTAAGCTCTTTTGGGATCACATCGGAAATTGGTCTGATTTCACCTTTGATGAGTCCCAAACCCTCATGCTCTCCGTATTCATAGCTTTTTTCAAAAAGCAGCTGCATTCCGAGACAAATTCCGAGAATCGGAGTGCCGCGCTTTGCGCAGTCAATAACAACCTTGTCAAGTCCTGTGGATCTTAGCTTTTCCGCGGCATCGCCAAAGGCTCCGACGCCGGGAAGAATGATCTTGTCTGCCTTTTCGATCTCACTCTTGTCACCTGTTACAACTGCTTGCACACCGATGGCAGCAAAAGAGCTTTTGAGCGAGAAAAGATTTCCGACTCCGTAATCAATTATTGCAATCATCAAAGTACTCCTTTGGTTGAGGGGATGTCATCGATAAACTCTGTATCATACGATTTTGCACAGCGGATAGCTCTGCCGCACGCCTTGAAAGCGGCTTCGATTATATGATGAGTGTTTGTGCCGTCAAGCGTCTTCAAATGAAGGGTGAGCTTCGCATTTGATGCAAAAGCGCGGAAAAATTCTTCCACAAGCTCGGTATCAAAATTTCCAACCTTCTGGGCAAGCAACGAAAGCCTGCACGAAAGGTATCCCCTGCCCGAAAAATCAAGGGCACAAAGCACAAGCGTTTCGTCCATCGGGAGATAGGAGCTTCCGTATCTGCAGATTCCGCGCTTGTCGCCGATCGCCTTGTCAAAAGCCTCGCCCAAAGCAATGCCGATGTCTTCAACAGTGTGGTGATCGTCGACATATGTGTCCCCCTTGCAGGTAACATCAAGGTCGATGCGCGAATGCTTTGCAAAGAGTGTCAGCATATGGTCGAGAAAACCAACTCCGCTTGAGATATTGCTCTTTCCCGAACCGTCAAGATTCAGCGAAAGGCTGATGTCGGTCTCGGCGGTTTTTCTTTTTATTTCAGCTGTTCTCATTTTGTTTCCTCCAAAATCTTTTTCAGAGTTTCAACAAGAGCGACCATCTGCTCTTTTGAGCCTATGGTTATTCTGTTGTAATCACAGATTTCTTCCTTGTCGAAATGGCGCACAAGTATGCCGTTTTCGCGAAGCTTGCGATATATTTGCTCTCCCGAAAGCGCATCATGGCGGGCAAAAACGAAATTTGTCATCGAATCGGTCATGACAAAGCCGAGCTTTTTAAGCTCTTCCGTTACATATGCCCTGTTTTCGATGATGGCACGACAGTTCTTTTCGGTATACTCAGCATCCTCAAGCACCCCGATTCCTGCCGCCATGGTGGCGCGGTTGATGTTGTATGGGTTTGTCGAATATTTAAGTGTGTTGAGGTCGTTTATAAGCTCACGGCTTGCGACACCAAAGCCAAGCCTTGCTCCCGCCATCGAACGGGATTTTGAAAAGGTCTGGGTCACAAGAAGATTGTCATATTTATGTATCAGCGGAATACAGCTTTCGGCTCCGAAATCAACATAAGCCTCATCGATCACTACAACATTGTCAGGGTTTGAGGCGATGACCTCTTCAAGCTCGCATCTTTTTATGGCAATGCCTGTCGGAGCGTTGGGGTTTGCGATGAAAACCGTTTTTCCACAGTTTTTATATTCCGAAAGATCGATAGTAAAATCGCCTTTCAGCTTCTTTTCCTCATAGGGCACTCGGTTTGCAAGCGCAAAAACCTTGTAAAAACCGTATGTTATGTCGGCAAAAACCGCAGGGGTGCTCTTATCGCAGAAAGCCATGAAAGCAAAATTCAGAATGTCGTCCGAGCCGTTTGTCACAAGTATTTCGTCGGGCGAAACGCCAAGTGTTTCGGCAAGCTTCTGATTAAGCGCACTGCAGGTGGGGTCGGGATAAAGCTGAAGCTCTGACACTGCATTTTTGGCGTACTCAATCGCTCTTTGTGACGGCGGAAAGGGGGATTCATTGGTGTTGAGCTTGATATACACCGTGTCTTTCGGTTGTTCACCGGGGGTGTACGGCACAAGCTCTTTATATTTTTCACTGAAAAAACGGCTCATTATTTTATTTCCTCGTTTTCATCCTGAGTTCTGATAACAGCGCTTTTGGCGTGGGCCGTGAGTCCCTCTTTTTCGGCAAAATAGCCGACATCAAAGGCAACCCTTGAAAGCGCGTCCTTGGTGTAATAGGTATACTGGGTCTTTTTGACAAAATCGTCAACCGACAAGGGACTTGAGAATTTCGCGGTTCCGCTGGTGGGAAGTGTATGGTTGGGGCCTGCAAAATAATCTCCCAGTGCCTCGGGACAATATCTTCCCATGAAGATCGAGCCTGCATGACGGATAGAATCAAGATAGTCGAAAGGATTGTCGACGCAGAGTTCAAGATGCTCGGGTGCGATCTCGTTGGCAATGTCAATGGCTGACATAAGATCAGATGCCACGATGATCTTTCCATTGTCGTCAATAGAAACACGGGCAATTTCCGCGCGTTCAAGCAGCGGAATCTGCACTTCAAGCTCGTCGCACACTTTCTTTGCAAGCTCATACGAATCGGTGACAAGAACAGCACTTGCCATCTTGTCATGCTCCGCCTGGGAAAGAAGATCTGCAGCCACATGACGGGGATTGCTCTTGCCGTCGGCAACGATAAGTATTTCGCTCGGTCCTGCGATCATATCGATCGACACGGCACCGAAAACCTGCTTTTTTGCCTCAGCCACAAAAGCATTACCGGGGCCCACGATCTTGTCAACCTTCGGAACACTTTCGGTGCCATAGGCAAGGGCAGCTATAGCTTGCGCACCTCCCACCTTGAAGATCCTGTCAACTCCTGCAATATGTGCGGCGGCAAGGATTACGGGGTTCACTTTACCCTGCTTGTTGGGAGGGGTGACGATGACAACTTCTTTGCATCCGGCAATCTTTGCAGGAATCGAATCCATAAGCACGGTTGACGGATATGCCGCAGTACCGCCCGGAACATAAAGTCCTGCCCTGTCAACGGGAATTATCTTCTGACCGATGACGATTCCGTTTTCATCATTGATAATAAAACTGTTGCGCACCTGCTTTTCGTGGAACTTGCGGATGTTTGCGGCAGCTTTTTTCAGAATTTCAAGGAATCTGTCCTCCACAAGAGTCAGAGCCTCGTCGATCTCTTCCTTTGTAACGGCAAGAGAGTCGAGCTTTGCACCGTCGAACTTTTCGCAATATCTGAAAAGAGCTTCGTCACCATTTTCGCGCACATCCGAAATGATGCCCGAAACGATATCGGCGACATCAATTTTTTGCTCTGTACGCGCGAACATCTCATCGACAGAAACTTGTCCGTATTTTAATATTTTTATCATTTGTTACCCTCCGAAGATGCCGCAAATTCAGATAGAGCCGAGGCTACCTTTTCGATCATCTCGTTTTTGAATTTGAAGCTTGACTTGTTTGCAATAAGACGCGCGCTGATAGGCACGATGGTTTCTCTGACCTCAAGATCGTTTTCCTTAAGGGTGGTTCCGGTTTCAACAATATCGACGATAACATCCGAAAGTCCGAGTATCGGTGCGATTTCAATCGAGCCGTTGAGATGGATGATGTCAATGTCACGACCTATTGAGGCATAATAATTCTTGGTTATGTTGGAAAACTTTGTGGCAACGCGCAGGGTCTTGGAGGTATCGTCCCTGAAATCCTTTTTGGCGGCAACTGCCATCCTGCACTTGCCTATGTCAAGGTCCACAAGCTCATATACATCAGGCTCATATTCAAGAAGGATATCCTTTCCCGCAATGCCCACATCAGCCGCGCCTCTTTCGACATATATCGAAACATCCGACGGCTTTACCCAGAAATATCTGACACCCTTTTCGGGGTTTTCGAAGATCAGCTTTCTTCCGCTTTCGTGGATTGCAGGACACTCAAAGCCTGCCTTTTCGAACATGGCAAGGACTTTTTCTCCGAGTCTTCCCTTGGGAAGTGCCACATTAAGCATTGTTTTCAAGAATCTCCACTCCCCTCTCGTTAAGCTTAAGAAGCTGTTTGTATCTTATATCCGACGGAAGCTGTCTTTGGACCATGACAGTCTTTCCGTTTTCCGAAAGCAGCTTTACCGTGTCGGAAAGAGCCGCAAGATCGCTTTTTTCGTCATAGAGCACGATGGCATCAACATCATACTTCCCGTCTGAGTCATCAAGCCTTTCAAGGAGATCAAGATAGACCGCAAAACCGACCGCACGGGAGGAACGCCCCATTTTTTTCATGAGCTTATCATACTGTCCTCCCGAAAGAACGCCTGTGGAGACAGATTCAATAAATCCCTTGAATACAAAGCCGTTATAATAACTCATATCGTTTACGACAGAAAAATCTATTCTTATGTGCTTGCCAAATCCGTTTTTCTGCAAAAGGGAAACGATTCTTTCAAGAGAAGCAAGCTCGCCGTCAAAGTTTACGGATTTTGAAACTTCGGCAAGCTCGGGAAGCACTTTTTCCGGCGCGCCGTAAAGCGAAACAAGCTTTTTCAAGGGTTCGGGGTCAAGCCCCTGCGCATCAAGGACTGCACAAAGGCCATGGATGTTCTTCTCACCTACACATTTGAGGACAGACTTTTTGTCCTCCTCTGAGACTCCGAGAGAATCAATTACAGATGAAAGTATTCCCATGTGAGAGATATCAAGGACATAGTTTTCGGAAATCATCGAAAGGCTTTCAGCCGCAAGCATGATGACCTCATAAATACAGTAGTCGTCAATGTCACCGATACATTCAAGTCCCACCTGCATAAGCTCTCTGAACGATTGAGCGCCTTTTGTGACGCGATAAACATTTTCGTTGTAACATACCTTCTGCACGCCGGGAGTGTCCTTGCCGTTCTTAATGATTGAAAGGGTCACGTCGGGCTTGAGGGCAAGAAGCTTGCCGTCGGTGTCGGTAAAGGTGATTATGTGATCGGAAACAAGAAAATCCTTGTTTCTTACATAAAGATCGTATTCTTCAAACTTGCTCATCTTATAGGGCAGATAACCGTATCTGCGATAGAGAGAACGAAGACCGAAAACGGCCTTTTCCTCGTATTTGAGGACAGATTCACGAATGTTCATTATTTTTCCTCCGAAAGTCTTTCAAGGATCATGTTATAACCGCCGCTGCCGTAAAGCAGGCA
>JAZSFD010000027.1:0-2552 GCA_045532035.1 Eubacteriales bacterium
TATTACTAACGGCAATTTTATACTTTAAAAGCCGATACCCTTACAGCGCAAAATGAATTGGTGTGGGACATTTTTTTAGAAAGATCTCTGACATAAATACATCGCTTTGTACGGGCAAGTACAATTTCCGGAAAGGAGTCAAACAACAATGGCAACTACAAAAACAGAAAACATCCGCAACATATGCTTGCTGGGACACGGAGGAAACGGCAAAACTTCGGTTGCCGAAGCAATGCTGTATATTTCAAAGGAAACAGACAGACTCGGAAAGACAGCAGACGGAACAACAATCTGTGACTATGACCCCGAGGAAATAAAGCGCAAGTTTTCGATCTCCACAGCGATTGCTCCCGCTTATTACAACGACAAAAAGATAAATATCATCGACACTCCCGGTTACCTTGATTTCTCGGGTGAAGTTATGCAGGGGCTGCGTGTTTCGGGTTGTGCCCTTATCGTAATGGACGCCAAGAGCGGTGTTGACGCAGGTTGTGAGATTGCCTGGGAATATGCCACCGAGGCAACAGTGCCAAAGGCATTCTTCATAAACAAGATAGACGACGAAAACGCCAACTTCTCGGCAACCATCGACTCGATGCGCGAAAAGTTCGGCAAGACCATATGCCCTGTTACCATCCCGATCTTCGAAAACAGAAAGACTGTCGGTATTGTAAACCTTATCAAGAACAAGGCATATGCATACAACGGCACAGAGGCAAAGGAAATCCCCATCGATCCCAAGTTCGCGGACAACATTGCAGAAGCCCGCGCTCTCCTTATGGAATCGCTCGCTTCCACCTCTGATGAACTGATGGAAAAGTTCTTTGCAGAAGAAGAATTCACCGAATTAGAAATGACAGAAGCTCTCTGCAAGGGTATCAACGACAGAAGCATTGCTCCGGTAATGGTCGGTTCTGCTGCAACTCTTGACGGTATCACATCTCTCCTTTATGTTATCTCCAACTCTTTCCCGAATCCTTTCGGTAAGAAGCATGAGAGAAACCTTGAGGACGAATATGTCAAGATCGAGCCCGAAGGACAGCCTGCCATCTTCGTATTCAAGACGGTTGCTGACCCGTTTGTGGGCAAGATGTCCTATTTCAAGGTTATGAACGGCACTCTCAAGCGCGATGCAGTGCTCAAGAACCTTACCACTGGCGAAAACGAAAAATTCTCTCACATATACACTCTCAAGGGCAAGAAGCAGATAGAGGTTGACGAGCTCGCCTGCGGCGATATCGGTATGACCGCAAAGCTTTCCGATACAAACACCAACGACACTCTCACCTCCGGCTCGACTGTCATGTACAGAAAGATCAAGTATAAGACACCCTATTACGGTATGGGAATCGTTCCTGCCACCAAGGGCGACGAAGACAAGATCTCGGGCGGTATCTCGAAGCTCCTTGAGGAAGATCTCACTCTCCGTTATGAAAACAACGCCGAAACAAAGCAGATGCTTGTTTATGGTCTCGGTGAACAGCACCTTGACATCGTAACCGCAAAGCTCAAGACACGCTTTGGCACTTCGGTTCAGTATACCCAGCCCAAGATCGCTTACCGCGAAACCATCAAGAAGAAGATCGACGCAGAAGGCAAACACAAGAAGCAGTCGGGTGGTAAGGGTCAGTACGGTCATGTAAAGATCCACTTCGCACCCGGTGAAGACGGACTTGTGTTCTCCGAGAGCACCTTTGGCGGATCGGTTCCCAAGAACTTCCATCCCGCAGTTGAAAAGGGACTTTCCGATTGTATGCTCAAGGGCGTACTTGCAGGTTTCCCGATGGTTGGTCTTTGCGCAGACCTCTTCGACGGTTCGTATCATGATGTTGACTCGTCCGAAATGGCGTTTAAGCTTGCGGCAGCTCTTGCTTACAAGGAGCTCAAAAACGCAAACCCCGCCATCCTTGAACCTGTCGGAAAGCTCACCGTTTCGGTACCCGACGATTACATGGGCGATGTTATCGGCGATGTCAGCAAGCGCCGCGGAAGAATCCTTGGTACAGGTAAGGGAGACAAGGGAGATGTCACTATCATAGAAGCTGAGGTTCCTCAGTCCGAAATGACTACATATTCCATCACTCTCCGCGCTATGACTCAGGGCAGAGGCGACTTCGAATATGCTTTTGAAAGATACGAAGAGGTTCCCGGACCTCTTGCACAGAAGATCATAGCAGACAACGCTACAAACGAAGAATAATTCATAATAACAAAAGGTCGTGACTTTGGTCACGGCCTTCTGACCACTGACAAACCTTATTTCAGAAGTGCACATTGACATATTGCACAAAAAGCCTCCCTCGCAAGTGTGCAGACAAAAGCGGTTTGTCGGAAGGAGTCGGAAAGTTTGTTTGTGTAAAGACTCTAATAAGCCTTCTCCAGTGGGAGAAGGGGGACCGCGCAAGCGGTGGATGAGGTGTCGGAATTTGATCAAAGAATAATGCGAGAGGGGCCATCGTGCCCCTCTCGCGCACTCCCCCTCGTCATTTCTTTTTGGAAAAGAAATGACAGTAGAAAATAATTATCAAAAAGGATTTTCCGATATCAGCCTC
>JAZSFD010000090.1:0-15665 GCA_045532035.1 Eubacteriales bacterium
GATAAGCGATACCCATATACGGCATAGCAAAAATCCAAGGAGAAAAAAATGACCACATCATTAGTTTTGACAACAATTATAATAATATTACTTATAGTTATATTAATGCTTTCAACAATAATATACTCTCTTAACAAAAAAAATAAATATGTTGATGAAGCAAATATGTGGCATAAACTTGCTGTTACAGATGATTTAACTGGTATTTATAACAGAAATGCATACAAATTATATGTTGAAGAAAGCAAAGCAAATACAAAAAAAGAATCCAGGTGGATAATTCTTTTTGATGTTGACGATTTTAAAATAATTAACGATACAAAAGGTCATTTGGCAGGAGACCTTGTGCTTAAAAATGTAGCTAAATTGCTTTTAGAAATTTTTTCTTCATGTCAATATAGAGTTTTTCGCATAGGCGGGGATGAATTTTTGGTTTTGGCAGAAAATGTTTCTGAAGATGAAATAGTTGAGCATTTGATTTTGGTAAAAAGGCGTTTTGAGAGGAATGGTGAGATAAATTTATCAAAAGGATATTCATTGATTAAAGATACTCCAGAAAAAGCTTTTAGATATGCAGATGAGATGCTTTATGCGGATAAATTGTCTAAAAAAAGGCGAAACTGCTCCGCAGAGAACATCTAAATTTTCAAATGGTAGATTTATCAAAAGTGTCATCTAAATCATTCGGCTCTTCCAAAAATCCGTACACATTTGTGTGCGGATTTTTTATTTGTTACTTATCTGTTCTTATCCATTCTCAAAATATATTATCTTTTGTTTTTATTGGTCGTTCGACATGATAGAAATTATAAATTTGACCATAGAAGATATTTCACCTGATAAGCTATTGGGTTTTAATAATCATCGGAAAATCACCAAGAAATGGGTAAACCAAAACAATAAGTGGTAGTTGACAACAACTTCTTATTTCTGCAATACCTTTCTTTAAAACTGTCGCTTTTTATTTTAGCATTGGTTGTGAAGATGCAAAAGAAATCATATCTGAATATATTGACACAGACCAAGACAGATATCTCGAACTTTCGTTGACTAATTCGGCGCGACTAACAAAATCTAATTTGTTGAATCAAACAGCATATATATTCTGAAAGGAGCAAGGTCAAAATATACCTTGCTCCTTTTAGATTAAACCCAAGCGGGATTTATAACAACTCTGTCACGCCGCCTATGATGAGTTCTGCAGCCATGGGATTGACACTTTTGATAAATTTGAAGGTCCATTTTTCAGGATATTTTTTGTAAAGAGTAAGTGCTGCCATGGTGGATGTTGATATTTCTTCAAGCTTCCCCGAAGTTGAAAGTTTGTACAAACGATCCTGAAGATCAATTTTGCTGTTGCGATCTTTTGCAAAGGCTATCAAAAGGACGCTCAGCACAAGAAATCCGAGTCCGACAAGAACGGTATAACGATTATCACCGAAGGAGAATATGCCGACCAAAGTAGTTATTGCACCTACTGCACTCAGCACATACTTTCCGATAAGGGTCAGCCCCATCAGGAGGCAGGAGTTGTTGCAAGACTCAATTCCATCAGCCGACGGTGCAGTACGACGAGACTTTATAATATCATTTGGCGCGTTTTTGATAAGAAAGTTTGTGATTTTGCGCTTGGTTTTTGAGTTTGCGATTACCGCAGCTATCATCAGAACAATGCTTGCCATAAATGCATATCCGCCCCATGTTATGTGTGCCGGCAAAATAACTTCTATTCCATCTCCGGGATTCGGATCAAATGACAATACTTTGTGTGACTTTATGTAATTAAGGATTTCCGTGTTATCCTTGAGTGTTGAATTGATTTTGCCATTTTCAATAGAAAAAGCCTTTGCGACGACATTGTTGTCGAGTTCAACAAGAGTCCCCGACACTTCAAAGGTGTTGTTGGATTCAATTAATTCGTTAAAGATTTCGAGATGTTCTCTTTTAACCTCAATAAAAAGAACAGCTTCATTGGAATTGTCCGTGTTTTGAAGATTATCGATAAAAGCGAGGTAGTAATAGATGTTGTATTTGTTTGAAGGATTGTTATTGTCAGATCCGTTAATGTCAGGGAAATTTATGTTTGACAAAGGAGTTTCGGTTTCGATTCCGGCAGCTTGCATTGCTGTTAATATATGTGCGGTCACAGGTGTGCCCGTTTCAAGCTCTTGGCTGTATTCGACATATTCTCTTGTTTCGGTGTCGCGGATGAAAAACGGGAAGAAAATATGCAATAACATAACAGATGCAATAATAAGTAAAATGAGGAGAGCAGAGGTGATTTTCTTTATTTTGAAAAGCTTCTGTAGCCTTTCATCCTCTTCGGGGCGGTTCATTAAGTGCTTGCAATGAGGGCAAAGCGATTTGAAAGTTGTTGTATATTTTCCGCATTTCGGGCATTTGATAATGTGTTCCAGCACTTTTTCGTCGGTAAGTCCGTGATTCATGGTTTCAGCTCCTTTTAAGTTGTTTCAAAAATATTATAACAACATATACTAAGAAAATCAACAATTTATACTATGTTGTTCCATGCCTGCTTTGTATATTGACACTACAGACGATATGTGATACAATTACAATATAAATATCATTTTGAAAGGTCTTATATAATGAACGGCAATCATAATAAAGCTGTGGTTTTTGTACTTCTCGGTCAATCAAACGCTGTGGGACATTCGCTTCCGATGCTTGACGAAGATAAGGTAAAGGTGCCGATGAAGAATGTTTTCGGACTTTCAAGAGAACTGAATCAGTCCTTTCATCATGATGAGCTTTTCTGGAGTGGCTACACAAGCTTCGGTATGAATCTTGCCGAAGAGCAGGACAATACATATTCTGTGGCAAATTGTCTTGCAAAAGCTTGGCAAAGTGAGATCGATTCGGGAAATCCGCATGATCTTCCCGATCTTTATATCATTCACGTCGCCATCGGTGCGCAGGGAATCACCGAAAAATATATGTGGAATCCCAACTATGAAAAAATGCTTGTCCCCGGAAAACTCTGGACTGTGGATATTTCGCTTTATCCTTTCACCATTCACATTCTCTCGCAGGTAAAAGAAAGCCTTAGAAAGCTTGGAAAAGTTCCTGAGATTATCATCCATTGGCGAGGCGGTGAGGAGGATACAACGGTTGATGCCGAAAGCCTTGAAGGTGAACTGAAAAAGACATATGAAGTCATCTTTGATGGTTTCAATTCTGCTCTTGGTGAAAAATCAAAAGCTGTTTTGCACAGACTTGTTTGCCATGAGCGCTGTACCGATCTCGATCCGACGGGAGCATCCCTTGAAAATATGCACTATATAAACAGGGTATTCGAAGAGCATGCCGCCGAAAACGAAAACATCAGCATATTTGATGTTCGTAAAACGCCCTATTATGTCCCGGATATTCGCGGAAACGGAATATTCAAGGGCGATATGGTACATTTCACATCTCAGGTCAATGCCTGGGTCGCGCAGGAGATTATAAACGATTATCTTGATTCAACCTGCGTTTGAAAATCATCAACCTTTCTTTTATTGATTAACCTTTCGTTATTTGCTATAATCATATCAGAAATTCTGCTAAAGAGAAATTTACTATAACAAAAAGTAAGGAGGACCCTGGATGAACTTTGTATCAAAAGAGCCAATAAACAAAGGCTGGTCGAGCGACAAAAAATTCTGTGTCACTGACGAGAACGGCAAAAAATTTCTTCTGCGCATGTCTGATATTTCTCAGCTCGAAACAAAGAAAAGCGAGTTTGAAATGATTAAAAAAGTGGCACAGACAGGTGTTCCCATGTGTCTTCCGTTGGAGTTTGGCATAAGCGACGAGGGAGTTTTTTCGGTTCAGAGCTTTATCGACGGCGTGGATGCCGAGCAGGTGATGGTTTCTCTTTCTGAAAAAGAGCAGTATTCCTATGGACTTGACGCAGGGAAGCATTTGCGCCTTATCCATTCAATTCCCGCGCCCGAAAGTGTTGAGGATTGGGAAAGTCGTTTCAACCGAAAGATAGATGTGAAGATCAGAAAATACACCGATTGTCCGCTTAAATACGAAAACGGACAGCTTTTTATTGATTACATAAATGAAAACCGACACCTTTTGAAAAATCGTCCCCAATGCTATCAGCACGGTGACTATCATGTGGGAAACATGATGATCGGAAAAGACAAAAAGCTTTATATCATCGATTTCAACCGCAACGACTACGGTGACCCATGGGAGGAATTCAACCGTATCGTCTGGTGTGCACAGAGCGCCCCATATTTTGCCACAGGCATGGTGGACGGATATTTCGATCAAAATGTCCCGCATAAGTTTTGGAGCCTGCTTGCCCTTTATATTTCAAGCAACACCTTGGGTTCCCTCTATTGGGCGATCCCCTTCGGCGAGGGTGAGATAAAAACCATGACAGAGCAGGCAAAAGATGTGCTTTTGTGGTATGATGATATGAAAAATCCTGTTCCGACATGGTATATGTGCAACAGTTTTCAAACAAAATAAGGAATTTTTCATAGTATACTGCAAATAAGTTTGAAAAAAGTTTTTCGCAGGCTTGCAAACTTTATTCTTGTGTGTTGATTTTTGCCGAAAATAATGTTATAATATAAAAATATAAATCTCATACAACGAAAAATACCAACCGCCAAGGAGAATTTTCATGGAAACAGTTTCCGCATTTATAAGCTATTGTTCCGGCGAGGTGAATGAAGCCCGCTGGGTAAAAAGAGCTCTTGAAATGAACGGAATATCGTGCTGGATGGCACCCGACAGCATTGCCGGAGGAACAAACTATGCCTCCGAGGTGCCGAAAGCGATAAGGGCGTGTGATGTTTTTGTCCTTGTTCTTTCAAAAAGCTCCCAGGAATCAAAGTGGGTTCCCAAGGAGGTAGATCTTGCCATAAACGAATCAAAAAGAATATTGCCCTTTGCCATTGATGATGCGCCGCTTAACGACAGCTTTTCCCTTTATCTGTCTAACATTCAGCGCTATGCGGCGTATAAGGACAAGCAGGATGCAATGCGCAGGATGATCTCCGACATTTTTGCCATGTCGGGAGATAACAGACCCGTAGTTCCTCCGAAAGAAACCGAAAAAGTAAAAAAGGCACAGACACAGGGAGATAAATTTTCAAAGCTTCTTGAAACTCTGATCGTTTTGTCGTATCTTCTTTTCATTCCTTTTGCCATTGTTGCTACAATAACCTACATACTCTCAAACAAATTGAGAGTTTTGAAGAAAACCATGGCTTTCATAACTCTGATTATCGCGGGCGTGGGTACTTTTATCGGATTTTTAGCGCTTATAGGCGGCGGTGTTGCTATGACACCTGGACTTTTGGGACTTGTTTTTTCCATGCTTGGCGCATTTTGAATAATAACCTGAAGAGCAGTAAAAATGTTATATTGCTTTTTATAATCCGGTGTGATACAATGTGAGTGATAAATGTTGCCAGTGGAGGATGTGTAAATGAAACCGCTTGATATTTATTCTGATGTGTTTTTGACTGATGAGGCTGCGCGCTTTTTTCTTGATAAAAACGATTGTGATGTTTTTTTCACAATGTCGGAATCCGAAAGGAAAATAAGACTTGAAGAGCTTTTGACAAAGCCGATCTATTCTTTCACCCCCATAAACGAGCTGTATTTTCGTTCAAAATGGGCGGTTCTCTTTTCCCGCCATCACGGCAACAAGCCTTTTCGGATGCTTGAGGTCGCATCAGGCGATGCGGACATGATCTCGCAGACCATGGCGAGAACAAATCCGACCTCTGAATATCTGACTGCGAACATGAATGTTATGCTCAATGAAAGCCTTTTGAAAAAGACCGACGGGCTTGACATTTCTCTTCGTCTAATTGATGACGATGCTGCCAATATAAAGGATTATGTGGAAGAGGGCAGTGTTGATATCGTTTCCTTCCAGCATGGAGTCAACGATGTGCTTCAGGCGATACTGTGCGGTCAAAATGGAATTGACACCACATATTCCGACTGGATGGCGACATTGCCGAAAATGATTGAACTTTTGAAAGCAGAAACTTTAGCGGGTACATTTGAAAAGAGTGTGAAAGAACCCTTTCTTTCCTTGATATCAAATTTGCTCGATCTTTTGAAAAAAGACGGGTTTATCGCCATAAGTCATTATATGTTTCAGCTTGATCTCGACTGGGGATATCCTCCACAGCTTTTTGAAAACATTGTGCCGATTACCCGCGAATGGATAAAAGAGCTTGACAGATGTCATGAGGTGTTTGAAGAATCGTTTGATCCGCAGTGGTGGATGTTTATAAAAAAGAAATAGCAAAAAGGAGCAACAAAACGAAAACCTGCATAATCCAACCGCCCTATTCGAGGGATGTGTCTTTTTCGGATGAGTTTTTTGAATATAAAATAAAAAAGCTTGATGAGTGCGACGAATCGGTAGGCATCATAGTTCTGCCCGAATACAGCGATGTTCCGTGTGCTACAAAAGACCTTGAAGAAACGCTTTTCTATCACAACAAATATATCGGCGTTCTCCTTGACAAGTGCATCGAAACGGCAAAAAGATGCAAAAGCTTTGTTTTTGTAAACGCACTTTTCCCCATAAACGGCAATTACAGAAACACCACCTATTGCTATAACAGGCAGGGCGAGCTTGTGGGAAAGTATTTCAAAAAGCATCTGCCTCCTCTTGAACTTGAAACTTTAGCTCTTGATTCGGACTATACCTTCGAGTATTCAAAGCCATATGTCCTTGAGCTTGAGGGTCTGCGTTTTGGTTTTCTCACTTGCTACGACTTCTATTTTTATGAAGCCTTTGCGAATATCGCGCGACAGAATGTCGATATCATCATCGGCTGTTCTCTGCAGAGATCTGACAGCCATGATGCCATCGAGACCATGTGCCGCCATCTTGCCTACAACACAAACGCATATGTTCTGCGCTCATCGGTAAGCTTTGATGAAAACTCGGAAATATGCGGCGCCAGCATGGTAGTTTCTCCTTACGGTAAGGTGCTTTGCAACATGAAGGGCAGATTCGGAAGCGAGACCGTTGAATTTGACCCGCACGACAAATACTTAAAGCCCGCGGGCTTTGGCAACCCCGACGCGCCTCATTATGAATATATAGAATACGGCAGAAAGCCCTGGCAATACAGAAATTCGGGAAGCGCCATTATTGCAGGTGACAAATATCTGCCATATCCCCGTGTCTGCGCCCACCGCGGATTTTCCGCCGTGGCTCCCGAAAACACAATGCCGGCTTTCGGTGCCGCCATCGCCATGGGTGCTCATGAGATCGAATTTGACCTTTGGCCCACAAGTGACGGACACATCGTTTCCTGCCATGACCGCACTCTTGAAAGGGTGAGCGACGGGGAAGGACTTATCACTGACCACACCCTCTGTGAGCTTGAAAAGCTTGACTTCGGTTCAAAATTTTCCGAACGCTTTGCTGGACTTCGCATTGTGAAATTTGAAGATATCCTCAAAAAGTTTGCGGGACAGACGATACTCAACATTCACATCAAGCCTCTTGAATATGACGGCAGTGAATACCCGAAGATATCATGAAAAAGATCGTTTCAATGGTTCGCGAGTATGATTGTGCAAAGCATTGCTATTTCATGCTTGAAACAGATATCCAGATAAAGCAGTTCAAGGAGTATGCTCCCGACATTCCCGTCTGCGTCGGACACCTTTTTGACAGACCCTATGAGATCGTCGACCGTGCCATTGAGTTCGGATGCGAAAAGGTTCAGCTTTTTAAGCCTTATTTCGATCAGGCGATGATCGACAAGGCTCATGAGCATGGAATACGCTGCGATGTATTCTGGTCGGATGACCCTTCTGAAACAAAGGAATTTCTTTCCATGGGCATCGACACCATCCTTACAAACGATTTCAACCTTATACATCAAAATGTAAAATAACCGGAGGAAATCTTATGACTTTCGAACAGAGAATGAAAAATATGCAGGTGCCGCAGGGCATGATCGATGTTGTGCTTGACACCGATGCATATAACGAGATCGACGACCAGTTTGCCATAGCATATCTTCTTAAATCCAAGGAAAAGCTCAACACGCGTGCCATCTATGCCGCGCCTTTTCTCAATTCTCACTCTGTGAGCCCTGTCGACGGTATGGAAAAAAGCTATAATGAGATATTGAAGCTCCTTGATCTTATGGGAGAAAAAACAGAAGTTTTCAAAGGCTCGGACAAATATCTTGACGACGAAAAAACTCCCGTTATCTCGGATGCGGCGCGCGATCTTGCAAAGAGAGCTGATGATTATTCTCCCGAAAATCCCCTTTATGTGGTTGCCATCGGTGCCATAACAAATGTGGCGTCTGCCTTTCTTCTCAATCCCAAAATGGCCGAAAACACGGTGGTTGTCTGGCTCGGCGGTCATGCCCGCCATTATCACAACACCCGCGAATTCAATATGTTCCAGGATGTTGCCGCCTCCCGCGTGGTCATGGGCAGCGGTGTGCCCTTTGTTCAGCTTCCCTGCATGGGCGTTGTGAGTGACTTTACCCTTTCGAAGTATGAGATCGAACACTGGCTTCTTGATAAAACGCCTTTGTCCGACTATCTTGGCAGAAATTCCATCGATGCCGCCGAAAGATATGCGAGCGGCAAAGCGTGGACAAGATGCATATGGGATGTGACAGCGGTTGCGTGGTTGCTTAATGACAACGACCGCTTTATGAGCTCAAGAATTGTTCCCACATATCTTTCGTCTTACGATTATTTCTACACCGAGTCTCCCGATGCTCCTTTGATGCGCTATGTATACGATATCCACCGCGACGAACTCATGTCAGAGCTTATGAAAAAGGTTTCTGAGTGACGGGCACGAAAGGAAATGATATGAATAAGATTCCAATGATCCTCAGAATTGACGACCCTGCACCAATAGTGTCGGTCTATTATTCCCATGCCGACTCAATAACCACCGCCGACGGCCGTCCTCTTGAAAAATACTATCCTCTTTCATTCCTGAAGGATTTCTGCGACATCATCGAAAAATGGGGAATAAAGGGCAAGTTCAGCATTGTTCCCGCTCCGGGAAACTACGGTGATATCGTCAACGGCATTGAAGGCGTTGAAATGTCGGAAATGAAAGAGTGGCTTGATGTAACAAAGGCGCGAGTCGTTCCTCTGTTTGACATCACTCCCGAAATGCTCACCCACAACAAGGCAGTGGATCTTGCAACAGGAAAAGTTCTTGAGCTCAACGAGCGCGACTGGTCTTATCTTCAAACCTTTGAGACTTTAACTCCGTATATATCAAAAGCTCTGACCCTTCTCAAAGAGGCAGGCTTTGATGTGTCGGGTGTGACATCTCCCTGGAGCTTTGGACTTGAGGTGGAGGATGAATATGTAAAAGCCATCTCTCAGGCAATGCTTGATGTTTACGGCAAGAAAAAAGCTTGGTATTTTCTGCGTTCGCTGGCAAATGTTCCAAATGCAAAGCCCTGGGTGCGGTATGAGGAAAAAGATCGCTGTGTGGTAGCCATGCCTACAACCACCCACGATGTTTTATGGCAGACGATAAATTCTCCCGACACCTCGGATGAATATGTAAGCACTGTCGCAGACGAGCTTATCACTGCCGACGGAAAGCGCGGTCAGATAATCGACACCCTTGAAAGCGGCGGATACCCGACGATCATTACCCACTGGCAATCTCTTTGTTCCAACCGACTTTACACAGGTCTTCGCGTCCTTGATGAGGTGGGCAGAAGAGTAAACGAGCATCTTTCTGACAGGGTTGAATGGATGACCCCCGATAAGCTTATGGAAATTGTGCTTGCCGACAGAGATTCTTATCCCAAACGCTGAAAATATGAAAAAATATTATTTCGAAAAACTTCTTGAACTTCTTTCGGTTGAATACAATTGTTCTCCGTCGGATTTTTTGAAAAAGGAAAATGTGATAACCGAATCGCGCTTTGATCTTCGTTCCCGCAGATACAGCGACGAAAAGGAGTTTTTTCACATGGTCACGACAGGGGAAAACGCGGTCATTACGGCAGACCCCGTTCTGCATCCGTTTCTTTCGGAATTTGCAAAAGACCGCAGCGGACACTTCCTTTTCGAATTCAAAAACATTCTCCCCCTGAATGATGAGCTGAAAAAACACGGATATATGCTGTCCGACAGCTTTCATATGTTTCTGCCCGAAAGACGCGTGGAGATGAAAAAGGATTTCAAGGTCAGATGGTTTTGTGATGAGGAGATCTTTCCGTTTTATGAAATGAAATGCTTTCCCAACGCCATTCTTGAAAGCTTTTCGGAAAAGCGACCCGACAGGATTGCGGTGTGTGCCTATACGAGTGAAAAGCTGATGGGCATGGCAGGCTGCTCGGAGGATGCACGCGGCTGGATGCAGATCGGCATCGATGTTTTCCCGCAATTCCGCTCAATGGGAGTAGGAAGCTATCTTGTGAATATCCTGAAAAACAAAATAGAAGAGCAGGGGAATGTGCCTTTTTACGGTACGAGTATTTCGAATTATCATTCGTGGAACATCGCTCTTTGCTGCGGGTTTTACCCTGCATGGCTTGAGGTTGGCGCCGTGAAACTCAAGTAAGGAGATTGAAAAATGGGCAGAACAAAGGTCAATGCTATATGCGAGCTGCTTGGACTGATTGCTTCGGCTCCTTCAAGCTCGGTCAGGAGCTTGACCCCATAACGGGAAAACCGTCTCCTTCATCCGAATGGTATTCGAGCACCATGCTTTTCTATCTTTATGCCGCAAAGAGGCTCGGAATTGTCATTTGATATAATTTTCTTGACAAATAGTGCAAATTAGCGTATAATTGAAAATATAAACTATCGGAGGAAATGAAAATGAGCAAAACAGTTCAGGACATCATTAAGCTTATAAAAGAAAACGACATAAAAATGGTCGATTTCAAAATGGTTGACATCAACGGTCAGTACCGCCATGTCACAATCCCTGCAGGAAATTTCTCGGAATCCACAATGAAAAACGGCATCGGCTTTGACGCTTCAAACTACGGCTATGCCGTGGTCGAAAAGAGCGACATGGTTTTCATTCCCGACCCGGATACTGCTCAGATCGATCCGTTCTGTCAGATTCCCACATTGTCGATGACAGGCAACGCCATGATAATCGACAACCCCGAAAACAGACCTCTTCCCCAGTATCCCAGAAATATCGTTCTTGCGGCAGAGCAGTATATGAGAGACTGCGGAATTGCTGACGAAATGTATATTCTTCCCGAATTCGAGTTTTATCTTTTTGATAATGTTGCATGGGAGGTTCAGCCCAACTCGGTGGGCTTTTCGATCGACGCTGTCCAGGCGCACTGGAACAGCGGAGTTGAGGGCTCGGGAAATGTTGTTGCCAAGCAGAAGAACTATCACATCGCAAAGCCCTTTGATGTTTCGTACGAGGCAAGAAGTGAGATGTGTATGCTCATGGAAGAGGCGGGCATCAAGCTCAACTACCACCACCCCGAAGTGGGAGCTGCAGGTCAGTTTGAGATCGAGCCCCACCTTGGCATCATGTCGCAGATGGCAGATGCTACAATGAACATCAAATATATTATCCACAATGTGGCAAGAAAATACGGTCTTTCGGCAACCTTTATGCCCAAGCCCGTGGCAGGCGAGGCAGGCAACGGTATGCATGTGCATATGCTCCTCATGAAGGACGGCGAGCCTGTATTCTCGGATGACAACGGATATTCAAATCTTAGCAAAGAAGCGCACTATTTTATGGGAGGACTTTTGAAGCACATCGCATCCCTCTGTGCGCTTACAAATCCCAGCACAAACTCCTTCAAGCGTCTTGTCCCCGGATTTGAAGCCCCTGTTACAGTCGGCTATGCCACCTCCAACAGAAGTGCTGTCATCAGAATTCCCGCATATGCCAAGGAAAAGAATCTCCGCCGCTTCGAGCTTCGCAACCCTGATGCCACCTGTAATCCTTACTTCTGCTATGCGGCTATCCTCATGGCAGGTATCGACGGCATCAAGAACAAGACCGATCCCCACGAAAACGGCTGGGGTCCCTATGACTTCAACCTCTACAAGCTTTCGGATGAAGAAAAAGCAAAGCTTTCACATCTTCCCGTATCTCTTGACGAGGCGCTCGACGCTCTTGAAAAGGATCACGATTACCTCACCGCAGGCGGTGTTTTCCCCGAGCATATGCTTGAAAAGTTCATCGCCACAAAGCGTGCGGAATGCCGCGAGCTTGCCGCAATTCCTCACCCTGCAGAATTTGACAAATATTATAACCTTTGATTCTCTTACCGCACGGAAGAAAATTCCGTGCGGTATTGTTTTTTTGAACGCCCGGTGGTATAATGTGTATAAAAAGATAGAAAATGCTGTTATCCGGGCAGATAGCCTGTAAAAAATACATTTCTGTCTTGATACAAGCCTATCAGAAAAATATTGAAAGGTGCGTTGATATATGAAAAAAGCTTTGTTAACCGTTGTGTTTTGCCTTGCTATAAGTTTATTTGTCGGATGTGCTGTGAATGAAACCGATATACAAAAACCCTTAAGGGAAGTTGATGATACTCACGAAAGTATCACTGAAGAATATATTATTGAAAAATTTGATGAGGCATATGATCTTTGGGTATCATGGGTGTATGGACAATTATACAGAGCATATGATAGTACTTATGATTCTGCTTTTGGTCTCATGCGCGAATCAGTAACGAGTGAGAGCCCTATACAGTTCACAGCTGAATTGCGCGAAGAAATGGAAAAATATTTTACAAGAGAAATGACAGATATGTACTTCGCCCAGTTAAAGCCGGAGGATAAGGATGGCAAATTGTATGTTTATACGGGAGATGTTGGTGGACCATACAGCGGACCTGAAAATATTACGGTTGAGAAAATCAATGATAATTGTTATCGGTTGAATTTGGATATTTGTAGTTATATGGATGGCGGAGAAGAAATGCCCGACCAATGTGTGTATTATGTTTTCAAAGACGGCAAATGGGTGTTTGAAAATGATGACGAAAACGAATTTTTTTACAGTCGGGGCAATCCTTAAAAGTAGAAATGCAGGTTTTGCTTCTGACTCAACACGAACTTGACACAAAAATGCTTGGCATCTAAAGCATTTGTCCCACATACAATGGATGTCAAAAGATGTTGAAAAAGCCTTCTCTGTGCAAGAAAAAATTATACTTTTTATGGTTTTATTGAAAAGAGGTTACAAAAATGAGCAAAAAGATATTTGGCGGCATTATTGTCGCGGCGCTTATTATCACAATTTGCGTTGTTTTATATCACAAAGCGTTTGTTACAAACAATGATTCTGCCGCGGAACAGGATATACCTGCGACAAATCAAGACGATACAGTTGACGAAGCATCTGACAGTGAGATTGTCGAAATACCGGTTGACAGTGTCAAGGGTATAACTCAACAAGAAGCGGAAAATTTGTGTCTTTCTGTTATGGGTGAGAAAGACGAAGAAACAGGATTTTTGTTTTCCTTTGGAACTTCGGGAGCTGTTGAAACAGCAGGAAAGCAATATTATGTAATAAGAGTCTCATGGTTGGTAAATAACAGCCACCTGTCATACATCGGAGATTTATTTGTCTTGGCAGACGGCACAGAGGTTTATAGCGGAACTGCACTGCAAGGTGAATACACGATGGAAAATTTGATATGGAAAAAACAATACTGACATAGACATTTTGAAGGAGAAAAATGGTAAAGCTTTTAATAATCCGTCACGGATTCAGCGTGACAAACAAAGCCCGTGTTTTCACAGGGCAGAACGATGTTGACCTTGCCCCCGAAGGATATGAGCAGGCGGAAGCTGTCTGCAAATATATTGCTGAAACTTACAAGGTCGATGCCATCTGGTCAAGCGATCTCAAAAGAGCGGTTGACACGATCATGCCCCTTGCAAAAAGGCTCGGACTTGAAATACATAAGGATAAAGGCATCCGCGAGCTTGATGTGGGCGACTGGCAGGGCAGGGCGGTCGAGGATGTCAGAAATGAAAATTCGGAGCAGCTCGAAGCTTACCGGACCGACCCCGCAAACCACGGATGTCCCGGCGGCGAGAACTATACCGATATGTGCAAAAGAGCGTTGCCTGTTTTTGAGCGGATCGCAAAGGAAAACGACGGAAAGACTGTTGCCGTTGCCACCCATGGCGGAGTTATCCGTATTATGACCTGCGTTTTTCGCGGACTTCCTTTGGATGAAGTGAAAAACATACCCCATTGCCCCAATGCTTCAACAATGATAGTGACATATGACGAGGGGAAATTCAGCGTGCAGACCGAAAGCTTCAACAGCTATCTTGAAGAGCAGGTCACCGAAAAAGGATTGAACTGAAAGGGAAAATATGAAAGTTGTTCTTGCGATAGATTCCTTCAAAGGAAGCCTTTCTTCTCTTGATGCCGTGCACGCGGCAAAGGAGGGAATAAAAGAGGCAATCCCATCAGCAAAGGTTGAATGTTTTGCTGTTGCTGACGGAGGTGAGGGTACATCTTCCGCTCTTGCACAAAGCTTTGGTGCGAAGAAACAGAATGTATCTGTGACAGGTCCGTTGGGCGAAAAGCTTGATGCAGAATATTATTTTGACGATAAAACCTCCACCGCCATAATGGAAATGTCAAAGGCGGCGGGACTTCCTCTTGTTCCCGAGAATAAGAGGAATCCTCTTTTCACCACCACCTACGGCGTCGGTGAGATGATAGCGGATGCGATGGCAAGGGGATGCCGTAATTTTATCGTCGGCATTGGCGGAAGCGCCACCAATGACGGTGGAGTCGGAATGCTTCGGGCTCTCGGATTTGAGTTTTTTGATGCAGATGGGAATTATATTGAAAACTGCGGAAAAGGCCTTGAGAAGCTTTCGCGTATTTCGTGTGAGAATGCAATTCCCGGCCTTTCGGAATGTCATTTTGAGATTGCCTGCGATGTGACAAACCCTTTGTGCGGCGATGCTGGTTGCAGCGCAGTTTTTGCACCGCAAAAGGGTGCGGATGAAAAGACTGTAAAGCTTATGGACGCGTGGCTCGCAAACTATGCGATCCTTTCAAAAGAAGTCTTTCCCCATGCCGACGGTGAGCTTTCGGGAACAGGTGCCGCAGGCGGAATGGGCTATGCCTTTGTCACATATCTTGGCGGTGAGCTGAAAAAGGGAATAGATCTTGTAATCGAAAAAACAGGCATCGAAAAGGCGATTTCCGATTGTGACATTGTGGTGACGGGTGAGGGGCGAATCGATGCCCAGACAGCCATGGGAAAAGCTCCGTCGGGCATCGCAAAGATCGCAAAAAAATACGGAAAAACGGTGGTTGCCTTCTGCGGCAGTGCAAGCGCAGATTCCGATATCTGCAACGCTCATGGCATTGACTGCGTCTTCCCGATTCTGCGTGCGCCTTGCACTCTTTCGGAGGCGATTGACATTGATCACGCATATAACAACCTTCGTGATACTGCAAAGCAGGTGTTTTCGCTCATAAACACAATAAAAAACAGCCGATAGCGGCTGTCAGACCCTATTTCAGAAGTATATTGCACAAAAAGCCTCCCTCGCCAGTGTGCAGACAAAAGCGGTTTGTCGGAAGGGGTCGGAAAGTTTGTTCGTGTAAAGACTCTAATAAGCCTTCTCCAGTGGGAGAAGGGGGACCGCGCAAGCGGTGGATGAGGTGTCGG
>JAZSFD010000078.1:0-5058 GCA_045532035.1 Eubacteriales bacterium
TGTTTTTCAAGCTTTTTCTGAAGATCAGGGGTGGATATACAATTGTTTTTTATTAAAAAATGACATACGATATGAGCAAGATCATGCTTTTTGGCGAGCTTGCACAGTGCAATTATCTCTTCGTCAGAGAAATTGTTCAGAATGGTGATGTCAAATGAAATTCCACATATTTCAGATCTTAATATTAGAATTAATGTTTTGGCTATCTTGTTCATATGACACCACCGTTCAAGTTGTTTTCAAAGATAAAAATCGTGATACCACTCGGCAAAGCTACGAAGTCCGTCGCGCAGACTTGTTTGCGGTTTGAAGCCGAAATCGCGTTCAAGCGCGCTTGTGTCGGCGTATGTTATCGGAACATCCCCCGCCTGCATTGGAACAAGCTCCATATGTCCGTCAAAATCGTAGTCTTCGGGCAACACTTTTGCTCTTATAAGTTCTTCTTTTAGGATCTTGACAAAATCAAGAAGGTTTTCCGGATTGCTGTTTCCGATGTTGTACACCCTGTATGGAGGAAGGGGAAGGCCGTCCTCTCCGTTTTGCTTTTCGGGTGCGTTTTGCATAACGTGTTTAACGCCTGTGACTATGTCGTCAACATATGTGAAATCACGCTTGCAGTTTCCGAAATTGAATATTTGTATCTTGTCGCCTTTTATAAGTTTATTTGTAAAACCGAAATATGCCATATCAGGGCGTCCGGCAGGACCATATACCGTAAAGAAACGCAATCCTGTTGACGGAATATTATATAGTTTTGAGTATGAATGAGCCATCAATTCGTTGGATTTTTTTGTTGCAGCATAAAGCGAAACAGGGTTGTCCACCTTGTCGTCTGTGGAATATGGAATTTTTTTGTTTGAACCATATACCGATGAGCTTGATGCATACACAAGATGGTCAACGGGGTGATTTCGACAAGCTTCAAGAATGTTGTAAAAACCGATAATGTTACTTTCGATATACACATCCGGATTTGTGATAGAATATCTTACACCCGCTTGAGCTGCGAGATTTACGACAACAGAAAAAGCGTATTTCTCAAATAATTCATTGATAAGTATTTTGTCTGCGATGTTTCCTTTGATAAATACCCATTCGGAATCAGGTGTGTTTTCGACAAGCTTTTCGATCTCTGATAGTCTGTATTCCTTGATTGATACATCGTAATAATCGTTCATGTTGTCAATTCCGACAATTTTAATCGGATGTACAGTTTTGATCAGTTCGGTTACAAGGTTGGAACCGATAAAACCCGCGGCACCTGTGATAAGAACAGTTTTGTTTGTAAGATCAATATTGGGGGTCAGCATATTCCTTTATACTCCTTTTGAACCTGTTCGTAGCTTTCAAGATTACCGATATCATAGCGTTTGCCCGGCATTTCCATGGCGTGGACTGTTGTTTGCTTACACAGCCATGAGATATAGCTTCCGGGAGCATCGACACCGCACCCTGATTCTATGCCTTTTTTTACAAGTTTTGCGTCTTCTTTGGTATAAAAATAAAATGGGGGAGTGCACCAATGTGTGGCAGGGGTAGGGGATTTTTCTGTCATTTCAAGTATTTTGTCATTGTTGTCGATCGTTACAACACCGCACTTGAGAAGCTTTTGCTCGTTTGCTTCGTAGTATCGCATTATACAGCTTGTATCTTTTTCAAGTGCGTATTCGATGAACTTTGTGAGACTGAAATCTAAAAGATTGTCTCCTGCAATAACAAGCATTTTGCCATCAAGAGAAAGTTTGTCGATAGCAAATTGAATATCTTTTACAGCACCGAGTCTTGTTTCGTTTGAGCTTGTTCCGTCGTCAACAACTGTGATTTTTTGATTTCTATTTTTAGCCCAATCGTCAAAGTGGTGAGCAAATTTGTGATTGGATATGACAATATATTCGTCCACAGCTCCCAATGTGTCAATGTCGTCGATAAGCCAGTCAAGGATTGCTTTGTCCTTAACTTTGAGAAGCGGTTTTGGGAAGTTTTCTGTCAGAGGATAAAGTCGTGTGGCATATCCTGCTGCAAGAATAAGACATTTCATTGTTTTATACTCCTTATGTTACGAAAGTATTACGCCGTCGGCGCTTTCGCAGATGTGAATGGAAAACTTTTCGGCAAGAAGAGGGAATTCTGCCAGGTATTTTTGTGTCATCTGTTCGCAGATACTTTCGGTGAAGCTTGGGTCAATAAGCGCCATGCAACAGCCTTTGAAGCCTGCCCCCGAAAACGACCACCGTAAACACCGTCTGTTTCGGTCATTATTTCATACATCTTTTTGAGCTCCGGTGAACCTGTTTTCCAATTGTAGATAGAGGAATGTCCGCTTTCAAAGGAAAACTTGCCAAAGGTGTCAAGATCTCCTTTTCGCCACGCTTCGGCGCCTTTTTCAACTCGTTCAAATTCTGTATACCAATGTTCAGCGCGTTTTCTCCAGTTCTCAGGGAGAGCATTCTTATATCTGTCATATATTTCGCGGGGGACATCGCGAAGATTTGTTTCTTCAAATTTGCCGTATTCAAGACCCGAGAAGGCTTTGAGAGCATATGCTGCAGAACGGCACTCGTCCACACGCATATTGAATTTTGAGCCCGCAAGGGTTCTTTCAACTCCTGAGAAGAATATGGCGATCTTGTAAGGCTTCATGTTCGGATGTGTGGGAATAAGCTCATATGAATCATCCTTCATGTCCATATATAAAAGGTGATCTTTTCGGCAATAGATCTCACAGCTCTGATCGAGTTTTCCGCAAGAGACTCCAACATATTTGTTTTCTGCCTCTTTTGAAATGGTGATTAATTCGGATTCTGTAAGCGTTATCTGATTAAGCTTTGCCAATGCAGTCACAAAAGTGATAATAACCGCCGCCGAAGATGACAGCCCCCCGATGGGGAGCTCGCCGTCGATGATCGCACACAAACCGATGCGCAGAGGATATCTTTTGTTGAGCGCGATGGTTGCACCCCTCAGATGATCCGCCCAGTCTCCTTCTTTTATAGAAGGTGTTGAGTTAACATGCCACTGAGCTCGCTTGGGAAACTGTAATGAGGCTATTTCGATCACACCATTCATTTTTGGACCGTAAGCGATATGTATGCCTTTGTCGATTGCAAATCCGGTGATCTTTCCAAGTTGATGATCGCTGTGTGCGCCCAGGGGACAAACACGATAAGGCGTAAATGCGGTGTATTCAGGAGATTTTCTGTATTTTTCTTCGAATGCGGTGGTTACTTTCATGTTTCCGTCTGCCATTATAAGGATTATCCTCCAAATTATTCTTTGCTGTGGTGTTTCTTTTTGATTAGTTTTCCTGTGTTCAGAAAACTCGCTAAGTCCATAAACTTCCTATATGAAGTAATGTCATCATTCAACTGTTCACATTTTTCAAATCCGCAAATGTGAATTACACTTTCGCAGGAAAGAAGATTTGTTTTATTGTCAAAGACAACTTTTTTGGAAAATGGTAGTTTGTCAAAAGCAAGTATGTGTTCATCTGTGCAGCCATTTTGTCGACTAAACTTATATATTAAATTATCATAGTTTACTCGCTGTAAACGTCGTTCCCATTTTTCCTTGGCTTCTTCTTCAGATTTGTAGTGCAGAAATACTATTTCAATGTCATCGAGTTTTCCGATAATTTTATTTTGTTGATTCTTTGCCATCAATTCATCCTTGTGTTTCGATTCATTAAATGATATGAATGACACCGGGGATTCAAAATAATGGCGAACATTTTGACAGAGCTTTATATAGTCATCAGGCCAAAAGTACAATCCTGCGATGGGACTTAAATAGGGAAGACCAAAATACCGGTATACATCACCACCCCAACAATTGTTAGAAATTATTGTAAAATCGGTATTGGACAATCGTTTATAATGAAAAGGAGCAGTAAGCTTGATTATTTTGGGTTTAAGACGCTTCTTTATTTTTTGTAAATTGACATATTGCCTCCGTATATAAATAAAGAATCACTTTTTCTTTTTTAATGCTGAAAGGACTTTTTTGATGGGAGAGAGATAAGAGTTTCTTTCATCTTTGAAAATGAACAAAACTGAGAAATAAACTGCGATACAGATGAGAATGGAAATAAACTCCCATAACATAGATACAGATATTTGTTTTAACAGCAATATCATTGCTGTCATTGCGATGCATGCAAGTACTGAGTGGTATATATATTTAAGCATCATTTTTGGAGATATTTTGTAGATAAACCAAATAATAATCATTTCCGGGATAATCAAATCCAACTTCAGATAGGCTCTCGTGTAAACAAGAGGAAAGAAACCGTATTTTACAGCAATTGCACAGCCTGGAACAAGCAGAGCTATGCTGAATATTTGGCGGAATAGAGGTATATAAAAATGCCCTTTTGCTCTATAAACATCACCGTAAAAACTGATGAAGATTGTTCTTAGTGCTGTGGTTAAAGCCATGATTCCGACTATGTCCTGTGCTTCTTTCCATTGTTCTCCAAGGAGTATATCTGTTGCAAGACCTCGGTAAAACCACAATCCAATGCCGAGAGGGAGAATGAATGTGCAAAGTTTTTTTTGTACACTTAAAAAATAGTCATTGAATTTGGTGTTATCATTCTGATATTTTGACAATGTCGAAAACATTACCGGTGTGATTGCAGAAATTACGATACCAAACAAAGAAACGATTATAGCTGATGAATTTTTGTACAATCCTAAATCATATTGGCTCATGTGGTTTGAGATGAGAAAAGAGTCTATCCATGATGTTGCCCAAACGGCAATGCCATCAAGAAATGTCCATGCTCCGAAACTCAACATGTATTTTAAATCTTTGAAAGAGTAATATAGCAGAGGCTTAAATTTTCCCATACAAATAAGTAAGACAGATTGTATTACAACCCCAGAAATGTTTCCGATAACAAGAGACCAATATCCAAACCCTAACAAAGCAAGTGGCAATGTTATTACAAGAGGAATAAACGATGATACAATACGGACATAAAAGAGTCGCTTGAAGTCGAGATCTTTTTTTAATTTGCTGTTTTGGATTCCGATGATTGCATAAAATGGAATAGTTACT
>JAZSFD010000122.1:0-43301 GCA_045532035.1 Eubacteriales bacterium
TTATGTTGTTAATATATTTATCGAATATCAAACCATAATTTGACAAATTATTTTGCGGGACGATGTGGGCATCGTCCCCTACAATTATTTTTGACAGTAATTCTTTTCTGTCCTTTACACAGATTGTAATAAAATATGCCCCGGGTGTTGAATAATCATAGCCTTTTAATCTTGTTGGTTTTCGTTTTGGTAAATCCATTATTTCACCTTGCTGTTATCTATGGCAAAATCCGGTAAAATGCAAATTTGATTTCGTTCAGCCTGTTAAAATCGCTGTCTTTACGAGTACATCTCTTGTTGTATGTCCTTTTTAGGCTAAAATCCATATTTTTTCATAAAATCGCGGCTTTTTCCGCAGATCTTTTTTCCGTCAAGATATGAAAGTATTCCCGAATCTGTTGAAAAATGGAACTCAACAGAATAGGAGTAGAGCGATTGGTAGAAATCAAGGCTGTTTTTCGAGTGGACCTTGCCGTATTTCCCGTCGCCTACAAGGGGGTGACCGTAGTAGGCAAGATGAGCTCTTATCTGATGGGTGCGCCCGGTGATGAGATCGACAAGTACCAGCGAGTTTCCGTCCTTTTCGCCCTTGACGGTATATTTTGTGACGACGGTCTTGATATCGTCGTCATATTTTATCTTCATTCTCCGCTTTGCTTCCTCGCGGCTACCAAAAATGAAAACTCTGTTTTGCGCCTTGTCCTTATAGAGAAAATCCGAAAGGGTGGCGCTCTTTTTGTCAAAAATTCCGCAGGCTTCGCAGAAATAAAGCTTTTTCAGCTCGCGGTCACGGATCTTTTGATTCATGATGCGAAGGCTTTCGGCGTTTTTTGCACCGATAACAAGGCCTGCCGTGTTTCTGTCAAGCCTGTTGCAGAGGGCAGGACAAAAGCTGTTTTCATTCTCGGGAACATATTCTTTTTTCTTGTAAAGATAGCCGAGAAGCTTGTCTACAAGATATATTTCGTTTCCGCCTTTTGACGGTTTCTCGTCTTCGGTGCCTGCGTGAACCGTGATTCCTGCTTTTTTGTCGATGACGATGATGTTTTCGTCTTCATAAGCTATCTCGTCTTCGGAAAGATCAAGGCTTTTAAGAGAGTATTTTTCAAAGCCTTCGATCTCCTTGACGGGAAAAAATTCATCGCTGATAAAAAGAGTGAAAATGTCTCCCTGCGACAGCATGGTGTTTGCTTCGCATCTTTTTCCGTTGAGCTTTATGTGCTTTGTGCGCAGGAATTTGTAGAGCAGGGATTTCGGAAGATTAACAAGCGTTTTTGTCAGAAATTTATCGGCGCGCTGTCCGGCGTCGTTCTGACCGACTTCAAGCTTACGCATAAAAGGTCACCTCATGCGGCATTTCCCGATACCGCTTCGTCGACAGGATAAAGCGAAAGGCAATATTCGTCCTTGATAAACTGCTTGTCGATGGTGTCGGTGATGATATTGTTGAGATATTTGCGCGAAATATATCCGTCATATTTTCTGCAGCCGTGGTTGTTCAGCATTTCGTCCGAAAAATCCCTGTAAAGATAAAGGGTAGGCTCGGAAAAACCCGATTTGTAGTAGTTCATGTAGGGTATCATCTCGGGGTTTTCGATGACAAAACCGTCGTCGGTCTCGTTGATGTCAAAGGTGAGGATCGCCCCGAGCATATTGCGGCTGTACATCATGGTCGAAATAAGGTTTCCGAGGGAATAGGCACAAAGAGTCTTCTTTCCGTCGGGTCGGTCGAGCCACTCGACAGGCTGGAGAGTGTGGGAATGATGACCGATGATAACATCGACACCGTTGTCTGCCATAAGACGGGCAAGATTCTTCTGATTGTCGGAGGGCTTGAACCAGTCTTCATATCCCCAGTGCATCGAAACGATTACCACATCTGCCATGGCGCGGGCTACCTTTGTCTGGCGGTCGATCTCGTTATAATCTTCGAGCGGGATGATAAGCTCACTTCCTGCGGGAAGATTTATGCCGTTTGTACCGTAGGTGTAGGAAAGAAAGGCGATTTTCACACCGTCATGGTCAAGAATTCTGATGTTGTTGTAATCGTCGCGGTTTTTGAAGCCGCCGAGAAGAAGAACACCTTGACTGTTCCAGAAATCGATGTTCCTTGAATAGCCTTTAGAGCCCTTGTCGAGCATATGATTGTTGGCGATATTTACGATATCAAAGCCTGTGTCAAGGACAGCGTCTGCGATCTCATCAGGGGTGTTGAAGGTTGGATAGCCCGAATATCCGCGTTCCTTTCCTGCGCAGGGGGTTTCCTGATTTACAAAGGCAATGTCGGCAGAGGAGATGATTTCCTTGATATTCTTGAACATCGGTTTGAAATCATATTCGGCGTCGGTTCCCACAGCAAGTTGGGAGGCGTATTTGTAAACATTCGTGTGCACAAGAATATCACCTGCCGCGGCAAAGGAGATGCTCTTATATTCTTTCACGGGTTCGGGCGGAACAATAGGCTTGTCGGGAAGATCAGGCTCTGTGGTTTCGCCGATATCCGGCGTTGTGTCGCCGTTGTCGTCATCGGAAACGATTACCTCTTCATCCGCAGGATCAACGGTTTCCTTTTTTGTGATGTCAAGAGCGCATCCGCCCTTTGACACCGCAAGGATGGCAAGAAAGGCGAGCAGAAGAAAGGGGATGCAGATAAGTATAGCCGACAGAGGTTTTCTTTGACTGTTTTTCATGGTATTTCTCCTTAAAACGGTGCACTAAAAAACAAATTCCCACGATTGCAGGAATTTGAAGGTCTTATTTAAGCTCTCTCTGAAGCCAGATTGTTCCGATCTCAAGAGCATCCACAAGAGTGGACTTTTCGGATTCCTTGAGGATCTTTGCGGGGCTGAGCTCAAGAGCGGGGTCTGTGCTCTGGATCTGAACAAGAACTCTTGACGGAACATCCTCTCCGTCAACGCTTTTGGATTCAAGCACTGTCAGCACAAGAATTGCACGCTGTGCGGGATCGCCGTAATATATTTTATTGCCGCAGCGGGCCATGGGCTGACCCTTGTACTGTAATATGTTGTTTTCTGCCATGGATAAGTGTACCTCCAAATAAGATATATGAAGAACGGTGAAGCGGAAAAGGGAAGCTTACTGCAAATAGCTTGTCACAAGAACGCGCATAAGCTCGTCGCGGTCGATCTTGCGGATAAGAGCGCGGGCATTGTTATAGTTGGTGATGTATGTGGGATCCTCGGAGAGAATATATCCGACGATCTGGTTGATGGGGTCGTAGCCTTTTTCCTTGAGAGAGTTGTAGACGCTGGTGAGGATGTTTTTCATCTCAATCTCTTTTTCAAGCTTTGCGGTGGAAAATTTGATTGTTTTGTCTGTTCTTGACAATTGCATAATACCACTCCATTCTTCATTGGTTCGTTAATATAATAATATATTTGCCGGATAAATGCAATAGTATTTTGTTAAAAATAATAATTTTTTCACAAAAAATAAAAAAATGTTACACATTTGATGAACAAAAACAGGAGCGCCCGATCGGGCGCCCCTGCATATCTGTGCTATTTCAGCTTCTGAGAGTGATTCCGAATTCTCTTTCAAGACCTGAAAGAACCTTTTTGACAACCTTATCGCCGTCCTCATCCGACAAGGTCTTGTCGGGAGAGCGGAGCACAAGGCTGTATGCCATCGACTTCTTGTCGCCGAGTTTTGCATCGGTGTAAACATCAAAGATTGTGACATTTTCAAGAAGGTTGCCTGCATATTTTGTGATTGCGCGGCGCAATGTTCCTGCCTCCAGCGACTTTTCGCAGATAAATGCCAGGTCACGGGTGATGGCGGGGAACTTGGGAAGAGGCTTGTATTCACGAACGGTGTTCTTGATCGAAAGGAGATATTCGGTGTCGATCTCTGCCGCATAAACGGGAAGATCAAAGCCGTACTTTTCGAGAACTTCGGGATGGAGCTGACCGATGGTGGCGATCACTTTGTCATCCTTTGTGAAGTTTGCACATCTTCCGGGGTGATATGTGGGATTGTTCTTTTCGGAGCAAACATCATATTTCTTGATGCCCGACATCGAAAGGATCTCTTCGACATATCCCTTGACATTGTAGAAATCGCCCATGCCGTAGCAAGCGATGACGGTTGTCATAAGCTCGTCGGGAAGATCCTTGCCCTCAACGGGAACATAGATCTTTGCCATCTCATAAAGACCGCAGACATCTGTTCTCTTGCGGCGGTTGGTCGAAAGAGCCTCGAGCACGCCGGGGAGAGCAGTGGTTCTCATGATGCTTGTGTCCTCGCCGAGAGGGTTGGAGATGACAACAGAGCGTCTCTTTTCCTCGGGAAGATTGATCTTTTCATAATATTTGGGGCTGATGAACGAATAGGTTCTGACTTCAAAAAGTGCCTGAGCCACAAGAAGTGTGTTGATGTCGGCAAGATAGCGCTGTTTGTCGTCGCGCTTTCCGACAAGCGATTCAGCCACGAACTTCGAGGATTCGATGGTGTTGTAGCCATAGATTCTGACAACTTCCTCGGCGATATCCTGCATACAGAGAAGATCTGCACGGAAGGAGGGGGGATAGAGCTTGCCGTTTTTGTATTCGATGTCAAGAAGCTTGAAGGTGTCAAGCATGAACTGTTCGGGAATGTCGGTGCCGAGGAACTTGTTGATCTTGTCGGCATCAAAGGCAATCTCCGCCTGAGGCTGCTTTTTGCCGTAGATGTCGATGATTCCGTCAACGACTTCACCTGCTCCGAGCATTTCAATAAGCTCGCAGGCGCGCTGAATTGCGGGAAGCGTGTTTTCGGGGTCAAGGCCCTTTTCATATCTTCCCGAAGCCTCGGTACGAAGACCTACACCGCGGGCTGTTGTTCTGATGGAGGGACCGTAGAAGTTTGCGCTTTCGAAAACGATTGTCTTGGTGTTTTCGTTGATCTCGCTGTTCTGACCGCCCATAACACCTGCAATACCGACAGCCTTTTGTGCGTCGGCGATAACAAGCATCTTGTCGTTGAGTTGTCTTTCAACATCGTCAAGGGTAGTGATTTTTTCGTCGGAAGCTGCTCTTCTTACGATGATCTTCTGACCTGCAAGATAGCTGTGGTCAAAGGCGTGCATCGGCTGACCATATTCAAGACAAACATAGTTTGTGATGTCAACGATATTGTTGATGGGACGGATGCCGCTGTTGCGAAGGCGTGTGCGCAGCCACTTGGGAGAGGGCTCGATCTTGATGTTTTTAACAACGCGTGCGGTGTATCTGGGGCAGAGCTCGGTGTCAAGAACTTCGACCGAAACATAGTTTTCGATCTTGTCGCCGTCGCCTGCGCCTTTAACCTTGGGGGCAGAAAGCTCAAGGGGTGTGTTGTAGGATGCCGCCGCTTCTCTTGCAAGTCCGATGACCGAAAGACAGTCTGGGCGGTTGGGAGTGATTTCGAATTCAACGACAACGTCGTTAAGATCGAGAACTTCTTTTATATCCTGACCGATTTTGCATTCTTCATTGAGAATGAAGATACCGTTCTCGTAGGCATAGGGAAAATCGTGTACGGTAAGTCCAAGCTCACCCAAAGAGCAGAGCATACCGTTGGAGGGAAGTCCACGGAGCTTTCCTGCCTTGATGTGGGTGCCGTCGGGGAGATAGGAGTCGTGCTTTGCAACAGGCACAAGATCGCCGACAGAAATATTCTGAGCGCCCGTGATGATCTGAACGGGAGCTTCTTCACCAAGATCCATCTGGCAGATCTGAAGATGATCCGAGTCGGGATGCTTTTCGATCTCAAGAATCTTGCCGACAACGACATTTTTTATCTTTTCGCCGAGGTCTTCAAAGCCTTCGACCTTGGAGCCTGTGGCGGTCATTCTGTCCGAAAAGTCCTTGGGAGATGCGTCGACCTTAACATAGTCGGAAAGCCATTTCATTGATAATACCATTGTCTACACCTCCTTAAAACTGTGACAGGAAACGAACATCGTTTTCATAAAGCAAACGAAGGTCGTCGATGTTGTATTTTTTCATAACTACGCGCTCAATACCGAGACCGAAAGCAAAGCCCGAATATTCATCGGGGTCGATGTCGCAGCGTCTGAGAACGTCGGGATGTACCATGCCGGCACCAAGGATTTCGATCCAGCCTTCGCCCTTGCAAAGACGGCAGCCCTTTCCGCCGCAGGCAAAGCACGAAACGTCAACTTCTGCGGAGGGTTCGGTGAAGGGGAAATGGTGGGGGCGGAAACGGATCTTTGTGTCTTCTCCGAAAAGATTCTGGGAGAAGAGCTCAAGAGTACCCTTAAGGTCACCCATGGTGATACCCTTGTCAACCACAAGACCTTCGATCTGGTGGAACATGGGAGAGTGGGTGGCATCAATTGCATCCGAACGGTAAACGCGTCCGGGAGAGATCATGCGGATGGGAGGACGCTTTTTTTCCATGGCGTGGATCTGTACAGAAGAAGTCTGGGTACGAAGAAGCACGTTGGAGTTGATATAGAAGGTGTCCTGAGTATCGCGCGCAGGATGATCGGGGGGAATGTTGAGGGCTGTGAAGTTGTAATAGTCGTATTCAACCTCGGGACCGTCAACGATCTCAAAGCCGAGACCGATGAAGATGTTTTCGATTTCTGTCTGAACAGCGCTGATGGGATGAGGTCTGCCCATGGGAGAGGATTTGCCGGGGAGAGTGACGTCGATGGTCTCCTCAATAAGCTTTCTTTCAAGGTCGGCCTTGGCAGCCTTTTCCTTAGCCTGCGAGAAAGCCGATTCAATATCGCCTCTGACCTCGTTTGCGAGCTGTCCCATGATGGGACGCTCTTCGGGAGAAAGCGCGCCCATGCCCTTCATGACGGCAACAAGCTCACTCTTCTTTCCGAGATATTTTACTTTGAATTCTTCAAGAGCCTTGGAAAGATCGTCGGAGGATGTGATCGCCGACAGCTCGTCCAACGCCTTGGCACGCAGTGCCTGAAGCTTTTCTTTCATGTTGATCTCCTTTTATTTGATAAAATTTTTGTAAAATAAAAAGTCCCCGTGACAAATGCCACAGGGACGAAAAATTTTCCGCGGTACCACCCGGTTTTGCTGTAATAATATAAGAAAAACAGCACACTCTTTTTGCCGTAACGGGGCAAAACCGTCGAAGGCTACTTTTCTTTCACCTCCGCCACTCCAAAGCGAAAACGCAAATGCCAAGGACAGAAGCCTCACACCAGCCGGCTCCTCTCTTGATGCCCTCTTTGACAAAGCACTCTTTTTCAATGTGTTTCTGTATAACAATACTGAATTAGTATACCACAAAGAAAATGATTTTTCAAGGGGTTTGGAGCGGAATTTGGAAAATATTATTTAATTACGATTGTTACAAAAATACAATTACAACCAAAAGTGCCGTGTGTCTCCGCGCCACTTTTTTGTATGTTAATTCCTATTGACAAAATTTCTTTACTATGCTACAATTAGTTTGAATTTTACTAAAAGGGGATGTCGAAGTAATGAAAAAAGCTTCAAGGAGAGAGTTCTTGCAAGAGAATTTCTCTGCGGTACTCATATAAGTCTTAATGACACCTGCATTGCAAAAATAGTCGGACTTTTGGATTTTGACTATATTTGGATAGACATGGAGCACAGCTATCTCACCTACGAAAATCTTTTGAATGAAATGATGATTCTTCAGGCGATGGATGTTCCGGTCGTTGTGCGGGTGCCTCAGCACGATCTTACTGCAACAAAGAAAATTCTTGAAATGGGTCCCGACGGAATTGTTTTTCCGATGGTAAGATCAAAGGAAGAAATGGAGGAGCTTTTGTCGATGTCCTTATATCCTCCTTACGGCAAGCGAGGATTTGGCCCCGGCAATGCAATAAGCTACGGCATCTCCGATGTCAAGGAGTTTGTCAAAAATCACCACAAGACGATGTGCCGCTTTGTTCAGATCGAACATATTGATCTTGTTAATCAGCTTGAGCAGGTGGTTACAAATCCTTATGTGGACGGTTTCATTTTCGGTGCAAATGACCTTTCGGGTTCGATCGGTGAGCTTACAAATGTTCACGGTGAAAATGTTCAGTCGCTTATAACCCATTCGATCGAAATACTGCAAAAAAACAATAAGTGCATTGGCCTTTCAACCGATGAGATCCTTCCCGAACAGCTTCGGTACTGGAAATATATTGGAATAAATATGATCTCTGCGGGAGCCGAGCGCTCGGGACTTGTGAAGCATTACAGAGCAATAAGAAAAGCGTTTGATTGAAAAGATGATTGATGCATAATAATAAACGGAACCGATTTTTGCGGTTCCGTTTTGTTTGTTATTTGATCTTTTTTCCGTCAAGCACTGCGGACACAAGGCTGTCGCCGTGATATTCAAGCTTCAGCGAGAAAAAAGGACAGGGTTTTTTGATAAGTTTTAAGAAAATTCTGTCGCCTTCCCAAAGGGTGAGCTCAAAAAGCTTTTCTTTTTCGATCCATTCAAGGCATCCTTCGTCACATTCGGAAATATTTCCCGTGAAACCGTCTGCCGTAAAAAGGTGCATATACTCGGTTTCATAAACATCGCTGACAAAAGTCACGATGCCTCGGAAAGAATAGCTTTTGATGTCAAGTCCTGTTTCTTCCTTTGCTTCGCGCAGCATACATTCCTCAGGGCTTTCACCGTCCTCAAATTTTCCGCCGATGCCGATCCATTTGTCCCGGTTGACATCATTTTCCTTTTTGATGCGGTGGAGCATGAGGTATTTACCGTCTTTTTCGATATAGCAAAGAGTTGAGTTTTTCATATTATATCACCGATCAGAAAACATTGCTTATCCATGTAAAGAAACGATCGAGAAGTCCGAGATGCTCAAGCAGGATCTTCAGTCCGATAAGAATGAGGATGACTCCGCCTGCGTATGAGGCATTTTTTTCAAATTTCGAACCGAATTTATTACCGATGATGACACCGAAAAAGCAGATAACAAGGGTGATGACACCTATAAGAGAGATGGCGGCGTAAATATTCATTCCGCCAGAAAGGCAAGCCATGGCAATGCCAACGGCAAGTGCGTCGATGCTTGTGGCAACAGCCATGACCACAAGCTCCTTGTAGTTCAATTTATCATTCAAGTCGCAGGAGTCCCCGCATCCGTCTTCATCGCCGCGGACAGTGTCGATTATCATCTTTCCGCCGATAAAGGCAAGGAGAACAAAAGCGATCCAATGGTCAAAGTTTTTGATATAGCTTTCGAAGCTTGTGCCGAGGAGATATCCGATAAAGGGCATCGCCGCCTGAAAGCCGCCGAAGAAAAGAGCGATGATAAGAGCTTTCTTCAAAGAAAGCTTTTTCATCGAAAGACCTTTGCAGACAGACACCGCAAGCGCGTCCATCGATAGCCCTATTGCTGTAAGAATTACTTCCAAAAGTCCCATAAAAACATCCTCAAATTAGATTTTGTAACAAGACTATGACCTGCCGTGTATCAGACGGCAGGTCTTTCACAATCTTTTGATTCAATATTTTGCGATGTGAGAAAGAATCTCTTCAACACCCTCGCTTGTCATCTTGCGTGGGTTTGTCGCAGTGCAGGCATCGTTGAGGGCGCTATTTATAATGGCGCTCTTCTGGGAAAGATAATCTTCCTTTGATACCTTTGCATCGGCAAGAGTTGCGGGGATGCCGCAGGTACGCTCAAGGGCGAGAATGTGATCGCACAGAGCGTTTACCGAATGTTTGATGTTTGTTGTTTTGATTCCGATACGGCTTGCGATCTTTGCAAGCTTTTTTGCCGCTGTGGTATATGCATCGGGAGATGCCGAAAATCCTGCGGGAAGATCGGCGTTGTGACGCATGACATGCGGAAGAAGCATTGCGTTGGCTCTGCCGTGAGGAATGTGGAATTTTGCACCCAAGGCGTGCGCGATACCGTGATTAACACCAAGGCTTACGATGTTGAAGGACATACCTGCAAGGCAGGATGCCTTGTGCATCTTGTCGCGGGCTTCGATATTGTTTCCGTCCTTGCAGGCAAGGGGAAGATACTCAAAGGCAAGTTCAAGCGCTTTTTCGGCAAGGGCATCGGAAAAATCGTTTGCCGCAGTCGAAATATATGCTTCAAGTGCGTGAGTTATAACATCAAATCCTGTGTCGGCGGTGATATTCGCGGGTGCAGTGCGGACAAGCTCGGGATCAAGTATTGCCACATCGGGCTGAAGCTCCTCGCGAACAAGGGGATATTTCACTCCCGCCTCGCGGTCGGTGATAACCGAGAACATTGTGACCTCGCTTCCGGTGCCGCTGGTGGTGGGAATGGCAATAAGCTTGATATCCTGCTTTTTGCCCGAACGCTTTGCCATAAGAAGAACAGCCTTTGCCGCGTCAATAGACGAGCCGCCGCCGAGAGCCACCACAATGTCAGCGTTCGCTTTAAGAAGAAAATCAAGTCCCTGAACCACAAGTTCAATAGGTGGGTCGGGTTTTACTTCTCCGAAGATGCTGACGCTGCTGCAGCCGTCGAGCTTTTCTGCTATCCTCTGGGCAACGCCGCTTTTCACCATGAAAGGATCGGTGAAAATTACGGCGTTCACGTTCTTGTATTCGCAAAGCTTGTCAAGAGCATTTTCATCAAAACAGACATTTGTCGGAAGTCTGAAAGTGTTCATATATTGCTCCTTGCGAAATTATCAGAGAATTGTATCCCAAAGACGTTTGTCGGGATTGGGGATGACCGAGCTGTCAAGCAACATTCCGTCGTGAGAGACCTCCTGCTGTGCACGCTCGATGGCAGCCGAAACTGCCGCCACATCACCTGTGATGAGCATATACGATTTGCCGCACATACCGCGGGCAACGCGAAGCTCAATAAGATCCACAAGAGATGTTTTTGCTGCGGCGTCTGCCGCCATGATGATATCAGCGGCATTGAAGGTTTCGAGAACGCCGAGAGCCTTCACATCTTCGACCTTGGATGCACCGTAAAGGGCAGGGAAGATCGAATCGTGAGGATTGCCCAGGACAAAGCTACCCATGATCTTGGAGTCAAATCTTGCCTTTACCGAATCAACAGAAGCCTTGACAGCGCTGAGATCACCGGTAATGATGACAATGTATTTGCCCGGACATACAGGCTGACTTTCGATAACTTCCACTTCAGCGGTCTTGAGCATCATATCTGCGCTCTGAATACCTGCGGAAACTGTCTGAAGTTCAACCATTCCGATTGCTTTACTCATTGATAGTAACCGTGAGTTTTCGTCGGTGAAAAAATCACAGACAAAAAGCTTCCTTTCTCCCCACACAAATAAATACCTTGAAAGATCAAAGTGTACTTTCAAAAAAAGTACTGTATTCTCCGGGTTTTTGTGGGGCAAAATCCCGGAAAGGGAAAAGATTTCAGATCACACTTATGCTTCGATGACAACGAATTTTTCGTTGACATCAACAACCTTGCCGGTAATGGAAGCATGAACGGGCATCGAGAGCTTGCCTTCGGCTCCTTCACCGATGACCTGGCCTGCCTTTACCTTGTCGCCCTTCTTGACGCAAGCGGTTGCAGGAACGCCTATGCTCTGGCTGAGCATGATCTTGACCTTCTTTGCGCCGACTGTTTCATCAACAAGGGGAGCGGGAAGGTTGTATTTTGTAAGGCCGAGACGCGCTGTAAGGCGAGGCATCGGAACAAGTCGTTGTTCACGGTGCTCGGAAACATCGGTAAATTTTGCGTCTGCGTGATTGATCTGAACGCCGTTCTTTCTGAGTCCCATCTTGTATTCGCCGATAAGAGTTCTGGGCGAAAGGTTCTGTCCGCAGGCATAAAGCTCACAAATGCCGCACTGCGAGCAGTACATTGTGTTGATAAAGGGACCAACATCCTTTGTCATACCGCTTGTTGCAGTACGCATGAAAGCGTGGGGCTCAATGGGATGGCCGAGAAGATGTCTTGAGCAGAGATCTGTACACATTCTGCACTGACAGCAGGCTGCCATGGCGCGCTTCATGTCGATCTGGATCTTTGCTGTCTTCTTGGAGATCAGCGGATGGGTTGTGGGAAGAACAAGGATGGCGTTGGATGTCTTTGTGACAACATCCGAGGGGGAAACCACACGTCCTGTCATGGGGCCGCCGCCGATAAGAGAATAATCGGCAACTGTTGCTCCGCCCGCAAGCTCGATAAGCTCGGCGTAAGTCATACCGAGAGGAGCCTTGAAGGTGATGGGATTTTTGACCTCGCCTGCGATGGTTATGTATTTTGTTGTGACAGGCTCGGACTTGTTTATAGCGTTATAAACATTGAGGATGGTCTCAACATTGAACACGGTAACACCGACGGTGATGGGGAGAGCGCCGGGAGCGACAACTCTCTTTGTGGTTTCGTATATTGTGATGACTTCATCACCCGCGGGATAAACTTCGGGCAAAAGACCGATGCGAGCCTTGGGGAATCTGTCGAGGTTTGCCTTTACGGCATCAACTGCGCCTTTGTAGGCTTCTTTTACGGCGATGATAATATGATCAGCCTCCACAGCCTTGGTGATGGTGTCAAGGGTGGTGAGGATCTCGAGAGCATATTTTTCAAGCACCTGACGGTGAAGCTTGAGCAAGGGTTCGCATTCAGCACAGTTGAGGATTATGGTGTCCGCGCGCTTATCAAGTTTCGCGTAAGAAGGAAATCCGGCTCCGCCTGCTCCGGCGACACCGTTTTTCTTCATAATTTCAACAAGTTCTGTCAATACCATAATTTTTTATTACTCCAGTCCGGTGCCGTCATCAACAATGCCCACAACAGCCGCATCAACGGGTGTGTTTCCGTCGTTGCAGGCAAGTCGTGCAGCACTGCCCTGTGCTACCAAAACAATGTCGCCGATACCGGCACCCACATTGTCAACGGCCACCATTTTTGTGTTATCATTCGTCATAGAGGAAAGGATTTCGACCACAAGGAACTTACAGCCCACAAGAGCTTCGTTCTTGCGTGTGGAGATCACTTTTCCGACGACTTTGCCAATTATCATTATAATCACCTTTTGTCCGACGCGGGAAGCTGTCCGTTGTCGGGAGTAATTGGATTTTTATGCGGCGAGCCGCGGGGCGGGAACATATATTACCGCCCCGAAAGGTCGTCGCATCACACTTTGAAAAGTTCCCGTTATCTTACTTGAGAGCGGGGAGGATCTTTTCAACGTCTGCGTGAGGTCTGGGAATAACATGAGTTGCGATAACTTCACCAAGACGCTCAGCCGAAGAAGAACCTGCTTCAACTGCAGCCTTAACTGCGCCTACATCTCCGCGAACCATAACGCTTACAAGTCCGGAACCGATCTTCTCGGTGCCGACGAGTTCAACGTTTGCTGCCTTGAGCATAGCGTCAGCAGCTTCAACTGCCGCAACAAGTCCTCTTGTTTCGATCATACCTAATGCCTGCTGTGTCATAACTTTTACCTCCGTTATGTTATCAGAAATTTTAGTATTTGTGGATTTTGAATCTGCAACATTTTGAGCGAGTGCAACACTCTGAGGCTGTGCAGAAACAGCCGCGCTCTTTTTTGCCGCGGTACGGCTCTTTGGCTTTTTTTCCGCGGTGCTTTCGTTTTTTGCAGCCATTTTTATTACCTCTTACTTCTTATTCTTTGTGAGTCTCGACGCCGACAACTCAACCATGCGCTGAGTTTCCTCATGCGGATTTGCAATAACGAAAGATGCACAAGGCGGAGTTGCGCAGGATCTTTTCGCGCACTCAACAGCCTCGGTGACATCGGATACATCGCCTGTCACGATGATGGTGACAAGTCTGCCTCCGAGCTTTCGTTCCCATGTTACAAAAGAGACATTTGCGCTTTTGCACATGATGTCAAGAGCATCAACCGCCGCAACGACGCCTGAAACTTCGACGAGTCCCAAAGATTTCATAATTATCTTCCTTTTCGTTTCTTATCGGAAAATCAGAACTTGGGGAGAATCTTTTCCACGTCTGCGTGGGGTCTGGGGATAACGTGTGTAGCAACGAGCTCACCGAGGGTGGAAGCTGCCTGTCCGCCTGCTTCAACTGCAGCCTTAACTGCGCCGACATCGCCGCGAACCATAACGCTTACAAGACCGGAACCGATCTTTTCGGTGCCGATGAGAGTAACTTCTGCAGACTTAACCATTGCGTCTGCTGCTTCGATTGCTGCTGTGAGACCACGGGTCTCGATCATTCCCAATGCTTCCTGTGCCATTTTATAAATCCTCCTGAAATGTAGAAATTTTTGAATTATTTTTTGTCAAGTCCCGAAAGGGCAAGCATTTTGCCTGTTCCTTCCTCGGGACGAGCGATTATGTGTTTTGTAACAACGCCCGAAACCTGGTTTGCCGCAATTTCCGCCGCATCCACCGCTGCTGTCACAGAGTCAACAGAGCCTCTGAATTTTACGGCAACGATAAGCGGAACTTTCAGCTCGTCCGGCTTTTTGGGCTTGTTTTTGTCGAAGGTCTCGGCTGTGACGTTGCCTGCCTTGCATCCTGCGTCAAGCGCGGCGAAAGCGGCAACAAGGCCGTAGACTTCGATGATTCCGACTGCCTGTGTCATCTTCTTATAATCCTTTCGATTTCGTTAAATCTTACGGTTATTTGTTGACGACGGCAACCTTCAGACCTTCCATCTTGACATTTGTGATGAAAGCTTCGCTTGCCTGTTCAAGCGGGAACTTGTGTGTGATAAGCTCCTTGATCGGCAGACCGATGGCAATAGCGCGCTTCAGGAAATCAAAGGTTGTCGCATAATCTCTGAGAGTGTAAACCCAGGAACCGACAGTGGTGATTTCCTTCGAGCAGATGTCAAAGTGGGGATTGATGGTGGCGTCTCCGCCGTTGATGAAGAATCCGAGCTCACAAAGTCCGCCGCCGTTGCGGATGAACTTGTAGATGTTAGCATGAGCGATGGGGCTTCCTGTGCACTGGAAAGCGAAATCGGCAAAGTATCCGCCGAAAGCGTCCTTTACTGCGTCGGTCAGAGCCTCGATGCCCTTGTGCTCGGAGAAGTTGACGGTCTGATCTGCGCCCATGCGCTTTGCAAAGGCGAGTCTCTTTTCGTTTCCGTCAACGGCAACGATGTTTTCGATGCCCATGGTGCGAAGAACGGCGATACAGATAAGACCGATGGGTCCGCAGCCCTGAACAACGACACGGCTGTTGAATCTGAGGATGCCGGTGGTCTTCGCGCGCTCAACTGCGTGGATGAGAACCGCGCAGGGCTCGATAAGGATTCTCGAATCGAGATCGAGATCGCTTACATTGAAGATGGTCGAACCCTTTCTGATGAGGATGTAGTCTGCGAACCAACCGTTGAGATGAACATCGTCATCAGGGAGAAGTCCGTAAACATCGGCACCGCCCACATTCTGCTTGTTGAGGTCGAACATGGTGATGTCGGGGTTGTCCTTGAAGATCATGCAGGAAACAACTTTGTCGCCGACCTTAAGGTCCTTGCCTGCGCTGTCCTTCTTGACATTTTTACCCATCTTCACGATCTCGCCTGTGCCTTCGTGACCGAGAGCAACGGGGATGAGACCGAAGGGATCGCGCTTGAATTCGTGTGCGTCTGTTCCGCAAACGCCGCAGCCTTCGACCTTGACAAGAATGTCATCGTCGCCGACCTCGGGCATGGGATAGGTCTTGAGTTCGATCTTCTCAATACCTGTGAGCATCGCAACACGGCAGGTGGAGGGGATTCCACCGGAAACAGATGTCTTTGCGGCAGGAGCAGGAGCAGAGCTTGTTCCGCGCATACCTTCAAGAACCTGTTTTACAATTTCTTCGATATTGTCCTTGTTGTAATTCATTTTTGTAAAACTCCGTTACAGGCATTTTTTTGCTTCTTCTTCCACACATGAAGCGCCGAACGCCGCAAGAGCGGTGTCCTGCTCCTCACTGCCTCCGCTGACTCCCAGGCCGCCTATGATCTTACCCGAAAGAAGCAGAGGTTCGCCGCCGCCGAAAATGACGATCTTGCCGTCATTTGTCTGTTGGATTCCGTATAACGGTCCGTGGGGCTGTGAAAGACTTTTGAGCTTGATTGTTGACATTTTGAGAGAAACCGAAGTGAAAGCTTTGTTAAAAGCCACATCAAAGCTTGCAATGTATGAGTCGTCCATGCATTCGGTAAGAACGGGACGCGCACCCACACTGCATATCGAAACGACGGCGCGTACGCCCATTTCGGAGGCTTTGTCTTCGATTCTTTGCGCCAAACGCTTTGCAAGGGCAAGGCTTATGGTGCTTTGATCGATGAGAGCTTTCTTTGTTTTCATTTCGGAAGCCACCATGTCAGCGATTTTCGAAATATCGGAATTATGCATAAGCATTACCCGAAATTATTTGCCGAGCTGTGCAAGAACTCTCTTTGTGATCTCAGCGATAACGTCAGAGTCATTGGAAGAAGAGTGAGACGAGCAGCTGCCGTCGCAGTTTGGACATCTGGGTCTGCCTGCGGCAACATTGGGGCAGAGGTCAGCGGGATGCTTACCTGTCATACCGAACTTGCGGCGGATTTCGTAAAGCTGCTGAACCTGTTCATCGGTGAGTTCCTTGGGACCGCCGAGCATTGTGGAGATGAAGAGAAGCTGAGCATAGAACTCAACAGATTCCATCTTGTGATATGCGGAAAGAAGCGAATCCGAGAATGCGAGAGCACCGTGGTTTGCAAGAAGAACTGCATCATAGTGCTGGAGATACTTGGAAACCGCATCGGGAATCTCTTCTGTCGAAGGACAGCCGTATTCAGCGATCGGAACACAACCGAGAGCGATAACTGCCTCAGGCATGATCTGAGCTGTGAGCGGGATTCCTGCGATGGCAAAACCTGTCGCATACATAGGATGAGCGTGAACGACCGATTTTACATCGGGTCTTTCCTTGTAGACGCGCATATGCATCTTGATTTCGGAAGAGGGGCGGAAGCCTTCGTTTGCTTCGATAACCTCGCCTCTGCCGTTTACTTTACAGATGTATTCGGGGGTCATGAAGCCCTTGGAAACACCTGTGGGAGTGCAGAGATACTGGTCCTCGCCGACCTTGACAGAGATGTTACCGTCGTTAGACGCAACCATGCCGCGGTCATAGATTCTTTTGCCGATTTCGCACATTTGAACTTTAATTGCGTATTCTGAAGCCATTTTTCTTTCTCCTTTTATAGTATTTTAAATGGTTTTTGTATTTAAGCGGGGAAAATCCCGAGCTTACGGAAATTAACTTTCGCGGAGATATTCGAGGATTTCGGATATTCCGACCGAATGGGTGGAGTCCACATGAAAAATTTTCTTGCATCCTGTGATTTCAAGCCATCTGTCGGCAAGAGGTATGTTTGCGTCGGGGTGATCGATCTTTGTGACGATGCCGATGACATCTCTTGTCGCCATCGGGACAATGTTCGGACCGAAAAGCGAGAATGGCTCTGTGGCGGAAATGAGAAGTCCCACAACATCTGCTTCATAGGAATAGATAGCCAGAGCACCGCCGAGATTTTTTGTTTGAATATATTCGCCGGGGGTGTCTATTATGATCTCGTCGCGGTTGACATACTGAGTCTTTTCATAGTGTATCTTTTCGCCGCGCAGAGCTTGCATGAGGGTGGTCTTTCCGCTTTCACTCCGTCCGATGAGAATGAGCTTTTTCATGTTTATGTTCTTGTAATGGGACAGACATTGAAGCCGAGCTTATCTTTTGCATATTCGGTGACGGCGCGGAAAGCCGCCTCCACATCGGATATCGATCCCGTGATGACAAGTGTTCCGCTGAAGCGGTCGACAAAACCGAGCTCAATGCCCGACGCCTTCATGCTGATATCGGCGGCAATGATCGCCGTTTCGGAGGGACTTACCGTGAGCACACCGATGGCACTGTGGGAATAGTCGATGCGCGGATCAAGTCCGAGCTTTTTGTGAAGCTCAGTGTCGGGATTTGCGATTATATGCGCAAGGGTTATCTGTTTTCCGGGGACAAGCTCCTGAATAATGCGGAGCTTTCCTCCGTCAGATGCGTTTGCCGCGGCAATGATCTGTTCGATGTTGTTTGTGTTCATTTTTCCTCTTTGATGGCGTGAAAATTATCCGCCGATTATTACATCAAGACCTTCTTTTGCTGCTGTTGCGCGAAGAAGCTCCATATGTTCTTTTGTGGGGGACGGTAGATCTCCCATGCCGTAGTCCCTTTTCAGTCCCACATATTTGTCATATCCGAGTCTGTGATAGGGAAGAAGATGCAATTCGTTGACCGTTCCGAGTGATTTTGTGAATTTTGCGATGGAAGAAATCTCCTGCGGAGTGTCGTTGAAGGTCGGGATGACCGGCACGCGAATCACAAGCTTTTTTGCACTCTGTGCGAGCTTTCTTGCGTTTTCAAGAATGAGCTCGTTTGGCTGGGTTGTGAATTCCTTGTGCTTTGCCGAATCGGTGTGTTTGATATCCATGAGGAACAGATCGCAGACGGGAAGAAACCTTTCAATCACCGAAAACTGCGAGAATCCTGTGGTCTCGATGGCTGTGTTGATGCCGTATTCCTTGCACGCCGAAAGCAGAGCTGTTGCAAAATCAGGCTGTCCGAGTGCTTCGCCTCCCGAAAGGGTGACTCCGCCGCCCGAGCGTCTGTAATAGGGCATATCCTTGAGTATCTGCTCCATAACTTCGCCGACGGTGACATCTCTGCCGACTGTTTCCTCTTTGCCGGCGCGCAGCATCTTCTGGATGGCAAATTCCTGAGATTCGGGGTTGCAGCACCAGCGGCAACGCAGAAAGCAACCTTTAAGGAAAACTATCGTGCGGATACCGGGGCCGTCGTGAACCGAAAATTTCTGAATATCAAAAATTCTTCCGGTCACCTTTTCAAACTGTTCTATCATTGGCATTCACCTGCGTTTTTCTCAGAAGCCTGCCTGCTCGGTACGGTTGATGATATCGTCCTGCAGGGATTTCGAAAGGGTGGTGAAGAGTGCGCTGTAACCTGCGACACGAACGACAAGCGATTTGTACTTTTCGGGATGAGCCTGGGCATCACGCAGAGTTTCGCGGCTGACAACATTGAACTGCATATGGCTGCCCTTCTGATCGAAATATGCTCTGATGAGAGCCACAAAGCTTTCAAGTCCCGAGCGTCCTTCGAGGGCAGAGGGGTGGAATTTCATGTTGAAAAGCGTTCCGTTGGAGGCGATTCCGTGGTCAAGCTTGGAAACAGAGTTTGCGCTGGAGGTGGGACCGTTTGTGTCCTTGCCTGCCGAAGGAGAAACGCCGTCTGCCACGGGAGTGTAGGCGAGTCTTCCGTCAGGGGTTGCACCTGTCTGCGCGCCAAGGGGCACGTTTGCCGATACGGGATAAAGTCCCGCCTGATAAATACCGCCTCTGGGATTTTTGAAGGTCTCAAGCGGTCTTGTGTAGGTATATGCCACATCGCGTGCAAAAGCATCGATTTCGGCAATGTCGTTTCCGAATTTCGGAATGGCATCGATCATCTCGCGCACTTTTCTGTATTTTGTACGCTGGAAGGGCTGCATTCCGAGAGTTTTGATTCTGTTGTAGGTCTCGACGATGAGAGCCTCGGTGATGTTCTTTCCCTCGTCGGCAAGCTTTTTGATTTCCTTCTGGGTCTTTGCGCTTGCGATCTTGTCGGGAATGTCTTCGCCGAAATTGTGATCAAGAGCATCCTTGAGCTCTGCCATGGTGATCTTCTTCTGATCGAAAACAAGAGTTTTTATGGCGTAAAGCGAATCTGCCATGTTTGCAACACCAAAGCCCTGAGGACCTGTGAAGTTATATATGGCACCGCCCTCCTGAAGGCTCTTGCCCTTGCCGATACAGTCCTCTACCATGCATGACTGGAAGGGGAGAGGACAACGCTCGCCGTGAGCGACGTCGATGGCGTTGTCGGCGTTGACAAGAAGCTTGAGCATATAGTTGTTCTGTGCCTTGTATGCGTCGTAAAACTCTTCGAAGGTTTTCATCTTTGTGACATCGCCTGTGTGTACACCGATGAATTCTCCGTCGTCGAAGCCGTCCGAGAAAACAAGCTCAAGAGGACGGCACATATTGAAGAATGCGGCATCGTGCCAGCCGTCGGTCTTGCCCGATTTCTGGGGTTCAACACAACCGATGATGTTGTAGTCTCTTGCGTCCTCAATGGAAAGTCCGCGGCTGAGAAGCGAGGGGATGATGACTTCGTCGTTATAGTAGGCGGGAAGGCCGACGCCCGTGCGGGTAAGCTCCGCCGCTTTTATCATAAATTCGTGGGGGGTTCCGTTCCAGACCCTTACTGAGAAGGAGGGCTGGGGAAGAAGAACGTGCATTGTCGCCTGAATACACATGAACGAAAGATCGTTTGTGGCATCAAGTCCGTCTTTTGTTTGACCGCCGGCGATAAGGTTCTGGAAAAGGCTGTAACCTGCAAAGCCTTCTGCAGAGGCTGCGTCTCTGACTTTGTTGAGGTCGTTGAGCTTGACCCAGATGCAGTCCATAAGCTCCTGCGCCGCTTCATATGTTATTTTGCCTGCATCAAGGTCAGCCTTGAAGTAGGGATACATATACTGGTCAAAGCGTCCGGGAGAAATGGAATGTCCGCTCGATTCGGTCTGGAGAAGCATCTGGATGAACCAGAAGGACTGACAGGCTTCATAAAAGCTTCTTGCGCCCTCCATCGGAACTCTTGCACAGTTTGCCGCGATGGCGATAAGCTCATTTTTGCGGGAAGGGTTCTGTTCTTTTTTTGCAAGCTCAAGGGCGTGTGCCGCGTATCTTGCGGCAAAGATGCCTGCCGCCTTGCAGCTTGTGATGACAGCGTTGAGAAAATGCGTTCTCTTTATGTAAGAGGGATCTTCAAACGAAAGCTTTGAAAGAGCCTCTTCCGCTTCCTTGATGATACCCGAAAGACCGATGGCAAGAACTTTTCCGTAGTCTACTGTTACATGACCGATACCGTTGTAGAAATAATTGCCGGGGGTGAAGATGTTGTGTTCGATGGCTTTAAGGGTTTCTTTTGCCATATAAGAGGTGGCAAGCTCGCTTGTGGTCTTGCCGCGCCAGTATTTGTAGACCTCGTGAAGGGTTGCCTTTGTGTCCTCCTCAATGCGGAAAGGGTCGGCAGAACGTGTTTCGACAGTATCAAATTCCGACTCCAACCAATCAAAGGAGTATTCGGGGAACACCTGACATCCTCTCGGATTCTTTGTGGCAGAGCCGACGATAAGCTCCATGTCTCTGATGGTGACGGGAAGGTTTTCACAGATGTGATAGAAAGCCTTCGCACGGCGGGTTATGACAGGCTCGCCCTCGGTTGCCATGTAAGACTCGGTGAGGAGCACGGCACGGTCTGCCTCGATGACGGGCATCTTTTCATAAAGATCCTCGATGAGCTTTTTTATTCTTTCGGTTTTTGGAATATCCTTGACAGTGTACTTTTTCATGATATGCCTCTTTTATACTGTGATGATTAATGTCTTAATTGTTTGATCCGAGCTTTTTTTCGTCGCAAAGGCGGATAATCGTTCCGATGCAGTCACGGGTGTGATTTTCGGTAAGACCGAAAACCTTTTTGTCGGCGCAATAGGTAGTGTAGGAAACAGCGCACTTTTCAATAAGCTCGCGGTCGTTTTCTCCGTCGCCGAAAAACAAGACTTCGTGAAGACTTTTTCCGTAAAGATTAGCAAGCCGCTTTACGGCATCAAACTTCGAAGCTTCCGAATTGACAAACTCGCGCACTCCCTTTGCCTGATAAGTTATCCTTGAGCATTCGGGCGGAGCAAAGCTTTCAGCAAGGCTTCCGTAGACCGAAATAAAGAAAATGTCACGGTCGATTTCGGAAACTGAAGAGATCTTTTTAACATTTCCAAGGCGCGTGCTTTCTTTCGAATGCACAAGATAGGCGCCGCCGAGAATGAACGAGATGTCGACCGAGTGAAATACGACGGCGTTTTTGGCGTCTGTCGGAAAGCTGCCAAAAGAGTTGACACAGCTTTTCGGAAGGGGCAGGGAATAGACAGGCTCGTCGTTTGAAATGACATATGCTCCGTCGCAGCAACAGCACCAGAGATCGCGGATGTTTTTGCCAAAGAGTTTCTTCAGTTCTCTGTAATGTCTGCCTGTGGCGACCGCAAAGGGAACCGATCTTTCGGAAAGCTTTGCGAGCATGACGGGAAAGCGTGCTGTATTCAGATTTGAGCCTTTGTATATCAGCGTGCCGTCGACATCGCTTACAACCATTCCGATCAATTCCTTACTCCTTATGTTCCAGTATGCATATTGATACATCATTTTACAATATAATGATACATCAACATGAGATTGATGTCAATAAGTTATTCGGATTATTTTTGCAAAAAGCAAGAAAAAACCGTTTTTTATCACCGTTTTTTTGAAAAATCGGAAAGTGTGTGAATAAACATCGCTCTAAATCATATCAAAAGCATATGATTAAAAAACAGAAAGTTTAATTTCTGTAAAAAACAGGTGGTTTCGAGTGCCAAAATATGATTTGTATGCAGAAACGAAAAAATGTTACGGAGCAACAAAAAACAAATCATATCAAAACAGTATGTATTATGCGTCCCGGAATTTTTTTGTGGCTGTTGAAAAAAAGATATCTTTGTGGTAATATATAATAAATGAGGTGATTTATCAATGCATATAAATTTTGCACGTCTTGCGCTGACCTTTGCGGGTTGCTTTCTCGGGGCGGGCTTTGTGTCGGGACAGGAGCTCTGGCAGTTTTTTGTTTCGTTCGGAAGCATGGGCTTTGTCGGCATGGCCCTTGCCATGATTATGATATTTCTTTTCGGAGTGCTTCTGATCCGTCTTGCCTCGGTATCAAAAATAACCGAGTGTGACAAGCTTATTATCCGTGCCGATAACAGATTTTTGCGCGCTTTTATCGGTGTGTCGGAGATTTTCTTTCTTACAGGAATTGCAGTCATAATGACAGCAGGTGTCGGTGCTCTTTTCAGACAGACTCTGGAAATATCCGAATATCTGACGGGAGCCATATTTGGCATTGTTCTTTTTGTTCTTTCGCTTGGCGGTCATGAGCGGATGGTCGCTGTTTTTTCGATGACAGTTCCCTTGCTTGTGCTTTTCACGCTTGTGGTTGGTATTGCGACGGTGTCTGGCTTTGGATTCCCCGATATCTTATCGCTTAAAAATGAAAATGCACAAGGTACGAACCCTTTGCTCTCCGGCTGGTGGATATCAGCAATCACATTCGTCTGTTACAATCTGTTTTCATCGGTTCAGATACTTGCACCTGTCGGAGCTCTTGTAAATTCAAAAAAGAGTGTATATGTCGGCATATTTGTCGGCACATTAGTGTTACTTCTTATTGCGGGATGTATTTTTATTTCACTGGCAGCAGTTCCTGCCGCATCGCAAGCACCCCTTCCGATGCTTTATGTGGCAAGCAGTCTTTCGCCGTTGCTCGGCGTTATATACTCGGTGCTTCTCTTTTTTGGGATGCTCGGCACAGGGCTTTCGTCGCTTGTGGCAGTAGTTCAATTTGTCACCGAAAAGCTCGGCAAGAAAAAAGCAGAGCTTCCTGTTTCCGGTGCACTCTGCGTCATAGTATACGCAGGAAGTCTTTTCGGTTTTGGCGATCTTATAGGAACGGTATATCCTCTTTGCGGTTATCTCGGAGTTCTTGCCATGGTGGCGCTTGCGGAGCATTATTACCATATACGAAAGAAAAATAATTCCTGACCCCGTGTATTTTACAAAAAAACTCTTTTACACAATATTCACACAATGTCTAAAGACTCCTGTCGCAAATGTGGTAGAATAGTCGAAGTTTGTTGCATTGGAGTGAAAAAATATGGAAAATGTTAAAGAAAATAAAATGGGCGTTATGCCGGTGAACAAGCTGCTTTTGTCAATGGCTATCCCCATGATGATCTCGATGCTCGTTCAGGCATTATATAATATTGTAGACAGCGTTTTTGTTTCGCAGGTTTCGGACAAGGGATTTACGGCTGTTTCGCTTGTTTTTCCGATTCAGAATCTGATGATTGCCGTCGGTGTCGGAATCGGTGTCGGTATGAATGCGCTGATCTCAAAGTCTCTTGGGCAAAAAGAACAGGGCAAGGCTGATAAGTATGCCATGCAGGGACTTTTTCTAAACATTGTAAGCTTTATTATTTTTTTTGCGGCGGGAATTTTTTTTCCCTCGCTCTTTATGAATACCCAGACTACCGACACGGTAATATACACATACGGAGTTGAGTATTTCAGAATCTGCCTTGCTTTTTCGGGCGGTCTTTTCCTTGAGCTCATATTTGAAAAGATGCTTCAGGCAACCGGACGCACGATACTCAGCATGATCGTTCAGGGAACGGGAGCTATCATCAACATCATTTTCGACCCGATCTTTATCTTTGAAAAAGGTGAAAAAATATTTGGCGGTGCTTTCACAATGCCCTTTGGTCTTGGTCTGGAGGTAGCAGGTGCCGCTTATGCGACGGTTTTTGGTCAGATAGTGGCGGGAATACTCGGTCTTATCCTCTGTGTTAAATATAACAATGAACTTAATCTCAAACTTAAGAATTTCCTCCCCAGGGCAAAATATATAAAAGACATACTTTTCATCGGAGTTCCGTCGATACTTATGGCGTCGATAGGTTCTGTAATGACTCTTTGCATGAATTGGATACTCAACGGATTCTCGTATGTTCATGTCAATGTTTTTGGCGCATACTTCAAGCTGCAGAGCTTTGTTTTCATGCCGGTCTTCGGACTTAACAACGGCATGGTGCCGATCGTTGCCTACAACTATGGCGCGAAGAAAAAGGACAGAATGTACGCAACCATAAAATACGCTACCATTTATGCCGTGGCGATTATGTTTGTCGGAATTGCCTGCTGTCAGCTTCTTCCGGGAACTCTTCTTTCGGCGTTCAACGCGAATGAGGAAATGCTTCGCATCGGAATCCCGGCTCTGCGTCTTATCAGCATAAGCTTTGTTTTCGCAGGCTTCTGCATTGTTGCATCGTCTGTGTTCCAGGCACTCGGAAAGAGCATATACAGCCTGCTTCTTTCGTTCGGAAGACAGCTGGTGGTGCTTGTGCCGGTGGCATATCTTATGTCGCTTACCGGAAACGATATGCTTGTGTGGCTGTCTTATCCCATAGCAGAAATTATGTCGGTGACACTTGCTGCAGTTTTTCTGCGAAGAATATTGAAAAAGCTTGATTGGAACAAATAACAATTAAATCCCCCCAAAACGCCTTTTTTCGGAAAGGCGTTTTTTGTTATCATTTTCTGCACTTTTGGCATACAATAAAGTATAAGTGCCGATCGGGAGGCAAAAAGGTGAAAAAACACTCAAAGATGCTTGGTCTTATGATAATGGCGGCAGGGGCGACGATTATAATTTCATGTTTTATGCCGTCGGGAGTGCTTGTACTGTTACTGGCGGCACTGCTTATACTTGTGGGCTTTTTGTACTTTACAATGTAGGAGGAAGCTGTTATGAAAATTGTGGTTTTGCAACCTGCGGGTTTTTTCAGAAGGATACTTTCGATTTTTATAAAAAACAAAAAGGATAAGAAGTAATAATCAAAAATTCTCCGAATATACTTTTAATGAGAAAAAAGTAAAAAGGAGAATTATTCTATGGACTATGAACTTAAACCATCGGCTTTCAATACAGTATTTACCGAAAGAAAGGATATGGAAAATGAAGCGGAATATACCTTGTCCGACTATATGCCGAATATTTTGCGGATAGTAAAAACAGAAGCAAGACTCAAGGTAAAGGACAAGAGGGTTGAGAACGGAAAGACAGAGCTTTTCGGAGAGATAGTGTATACTGTTTTGTATGTTGCCGAAAACAGCGGTCTTCTGAAATGCGTTGTTTTCAGAGAGGATTTTGAAGAAAGCTTTGATATGCATACCGATACCGGGGGAGAAAATCTTTTTGTTTCGCTAAAGTCTGCGCCTCTTCATGCTACCTCAAAGCTTGAGGGGCAAAGAACTCTTGCTGCGCGCTCAAAGTTTTCTCTTTGTGTGGATGTCGTCGATATGTCCACCGAGGATTTTTATATCGACGAGCGCAAGGCTTTCGAGTGCGACATTGAATATCTGAGAAAGGACATCGATGCCGCGGCGGTGAAAATTGCGGAAAATTCGCACCATAATATCGATGAAAGCTTTGAGCTTGATGCTGATATGCCTGAAATTGCAGATATCGTTGATGCCCGCGGAAGCGTTTGTGTAAAGCACATTTCGATATCCGATGACATGGCTGAGGTCACCGCCGAAATGACGCTTACCTGCCTGTATGAGGCAAAAAATGCTCAGGGGGGAGAATATGTCAGCCTGGAAAAGTCTTTCCCATTCAAGGCAGAGGTGGAAGTGCCTGATGCTGATGGCACCTGGAATGCCATTGCCGACATAAAGCTTGTGTCGCTTTCCTGCGACAGCAGTGTGGACAATTTCGGCGAGCAGAGGGTAATCGATATAAATGCCGCAGCCGATATCACGGTAGCTGTGATCAAAAACACGAAAAGTACCGTTTTCGAGGATATGTATTCCACAGAATGCCGCATTCTTCCCAAAAGGGAAAATGTACATATATATACCCTTGCCGATACCTATGCCGACACTGTGGAGTATTCCGACAGAGTTCGTTTTGAGCTTCGCGGCATCACTGATATAATTTCGAGCTCTCTTTCTCTTAGTTTTTCCAACCCCGAGCTTTCCGAGGGGGAGGTATATATTCCTGCCCGCGGAATACTCAGCGTTCTCGGTATGAAGGAAAACGGCGAAACAGATGCAAGGTCTGCGCAGATATCACTTAGAATACGGGAGGGCAATATTCCGCAGTCTCTTTTTGAAAACAAGCTTCGCTGGATCAATTTCTGCACTGTCTGCCGACATGAATGTGCCATATCAGGCGGAGAGCTTGAGCTGTCAATGTGGATGAGTGAAAGCCTTGCCGCTATCATTGAGGAGACAGCCCAGGTCATCACAGATTATGAAAAGAGCGAAGAGCATGAACACATGGTAAAAAAATGTTCCTTCACTCTGTATTACCCGGAAAAGGGTGAAAGTGTCTGGAAGGTTGCAAAGGAGCATGGTGTTTCGTGCGAAAGAGTTTGCGCCGAAAACGGAATTTCGGGAAGCTGCTTTGATGGTTCAAAGCCGATAGTGTTGAGATAAAAAAACAAGGGGTTGTAGCAAAACAATTGTTACAACCCCAAAATTTGTATAAATTCAATGATTTTCGCAGGGAGACCTATGTGGCGTTCCTTTTTTTTGTGCAAAATGCGAATTTTGCTACAAGCCCTTAAGCTTTGTTATTCACTCGCCAAAAGAAGCTCGCATTTTTCTGACTTTACTTCGAAAGCGCCTGTTCCTTGCGGGAAAAGATAACTGTCGCCCTTTTCAAAGGGATAAGAAGAACCGTTGTGGATGATCTCGCCGCTTCCGTCGGTGCAAAGGACAAAGAACATTTTGTCGGGGGAGACAGGATAGCTTCCCTTTTCAATCTTCAGCGAGTGCGCCTTGAAGTATTCACATTCGCAAAGCTTTGTCAGCTCGGCGCAGGCTGTTTTTTCAATCATCTCAGAATTGTTATCGCTATGAGGAAGAGTTTTGTCAATAACTTCGATCGCTTTGTCGATGTGCAATTCACGGCGGTTGCCGTCCTTGTCCCTGCGGTCGTAGTCATACATTCTGTAGGTGGTGTTGGAATTCTGCTGAACCTCGGCGATGAGTATGCCTTCTCCGATGGCGTGGACAAGTCCTGCGGGAATGAAGAAAACATCTCCTTTTTTCACTTCACAGTAGTTGAGATAGTTTTCGAGAGTTCCGTTTTCTGCAGCTTTTTTGATCTCGGCATCAGAAAGCGGAATATCCTTTCTCATGCCGTAAACAAGCTTTGCTCCATCAATCGCGTCAAGAATATACCACATCTCGGTCTTTCCTGCCGGAAGACCTTCCTTTTGCGCATAGCTGTCGTCGGGATGTACCTGCACCGAAAGCTTGTCGCAGGCGTCAATAAGCTTTATGAGAAGGGGAAAGGAATCCTTGTCGGGATAGATCTCCGACAGAGCCTTGCCTGCGTATTCGCCGTTTTCAATGATGTTTTCGCCGTCGTTTCTGCACGAGAGCACCCAGGCTTCGGCGATCTTCTGACCTGCTACACCTTTGTTGTATTTTTCCGAGAGAAGTGTGCCTCCCCAGATGATATCCTTGAGCACTGATGAAAGTTTTAATGGATACATTGCGGTTCCTCCGTGTTTATGAGAAGTTTGTCACGCCGTCGTTTAAGGAGTTGATGCCGTAAAGCACAAGGACGTCGGTGACATTTTTGTTTTCGTTGATATATGAGCTGACAGTCTTTCCCTTGAAATAACGCGGGTCGATGATGTGAACCCTGCGATAGTTTTCGGCAAGAAAAGGAACGAAAGCGTTGGCGAAGCTGTCCTTTACCACAACTATTTCGTTTTCTGTTTTTGCATTCCGGCTTTCGAATACGATAAGAGGATAGTTTCCTCCGCCGAAATATGCGTATTTGTCCTTCATTTCCAAAAACTCTTTTGCAAAAAATTCAAAAGGCTCTGGAGCTTTTGTTACATTTTTTGTCATGAATGCGTCAAATTCGATGTTTTCATTTTCAAACTTCACGACAGTATCGGCTCTTGAATCGTCAAGCACCGTCGAATAAAGTGTACCCTTGAAAGAGTCGCTGAGGGTCTGTATCTCATAGTTTTCCAAAGGCTGTGCGGTGGCATTTGTCTTTTTGCAGAAAAGCTCGTAGGTATAAAATGCGGCATATGTCGTCCAGTGATGGTCGGTCAGATAAAACAGGTTGTTCTCATTTTTCTTTTCGAGCATCATGTCGGTGGAATTTATGGCGTTGTCGCAGTCGATTCCGGAAAGAATCTCATCGATAACACTTTTTTCATCAATAGTTTCGGTAAATGAGGGGAGCTCTTCTTTGTATATTTCGGATGCCGACGGAAGAAGAATGACACTTGTGGCGATGTTTTCATTTTCAAGAGACGAAAAAAGTTTGTTTGAGCTTGCGACAAAGGACGAGCTTTCGGGGATATCGACATTTTGGAAAAGTCGGTCTTTTCCGATGTGAACGTCGCCGATCTTTTTGTATCCGGCGGCAAGCTGTGCGCCGGTCTTAAGCTTCATGAGAGAATCGCGCAGCGGAAAATGGTCTTTCATATATTCTTCAAGTTCCTGAGTGAACTCTCCGCTTTCAAGAGCTTTGACAGAAAAATTCGGGAATTGTGCCAGATTTTTGTTTTCGTTTTCGGAAAAAGTCTTTTTCTCACTGAAAACAAACATGACCATTCCAAGCAAAAGAGCTGCCGCGAAAAGTATTGCGATAATGCTTTTTGTGATCTTCAAGTTTGAGCTCCTTTCTCAGAAATTGAAATACAAAAACGGGTTGTAGGCATTGCCGACAAGCAGTGCCACCGACAACACAAACAGCGCTGAATATGTGGCAATAGCGCAGATGGAAAGGGTGCTTTTTGCTGCGGGATTCTTAATTGCTGCCACTTTTTCGCGCAGCTTCGGGAATATGGGGGTTGCAAAGATTATGCCGATGAGGATGATGGGAAGATAGGGCATAAGATAGTAAAGGAAGCCGCTGTCCACAATGTTTGAGTTTACGAACATTTTTCCGATGTAGGAAGTCATATGTGAAAAATCCTCGATCGAAAAGAATGCCCAGCCGACAGTTACAAGGAATATTGTGTAAAGTCTTCCGACAATCTTCGGCATTTTTGCAAGGAATTTCCCGTATACCATCTTTTCAAGGATGAGTATCACACCGAAGAATATGCCCCACAAGGCGAAATTCCAGCTGTCGCCGTGCCAGAAGCCTGTCAGACACCAGACCACAAGCAGATTTCTGATCTGCAATCCCTTCGAACAGCGCGAACCGCCCAGGGGGAAATAGACATAATCCCTGAACCATGTGCCCAGTGACATATGCCATCTTCTCCAGAAGTCGGTGACGGATACTGAAATAAGGGGATAGTTGAAGTTCGGAAGAAAATCAAATCCAAGCATCTTTCCCATGCCTATTGCCATGTCGGAATATCCGCTGAAATCAAAATAGATATGAAGATAAAAGGCGAAAACTCCAAGCCACAGGGTGGCGGCAGACTGGGTCGCGGGGGAGACGGCGGTCACGGCGTCAAAAAGCTCGCCGATGGTGTTGGCTATAATGACTTTTTTGAAAAGACCGTGGAGAAAAATGATCGTGCCCTGAGAAAAGCCGTCAAAGGAAAGGGTTTTTTTTCTCATCTGCTCGCGGACGGTTTCATATCTTACGATGGGACCTGCTATAAGCTGAGGGAACATTGAGATATAGGTCATGAGAATGAAAAAGTTCTTTTCGGCGGGAACCTCTCCGCGGTAAACATCGATGTTGTAGCTGAGAGTTTGAAAAGTATAAAAGCTTATTCCGATTGGAATTGTGAGCGAAAGGGCATCAAGCCCGAGTCCGAAAACATCCGATGCTGTCGATAAAAGAAGGGGGGCGTACTTGAAAAACACAAGTATTGCAAGATTGAAGACGACAGATATGACCATGAAAAGCTTTTTGTGGCGGGGAGCTTTCAGTATCATAATTCCCATAAGCCAGCTTATAAAGGTCGAAAGAATCATCAGAAGTATGTATATGGGCTCACCCCAGGCATAAAAAATAAGACTTGCGGCAAGAAGCAAATAGTTCTTGATGCAAAAAGGGACGATATAGTATAAGATCAGGGTGATCGGAAGAAAAAAGAACAGGAAAGGAATACCGCTGAAAACCATGTTGCCTCCGCAAAAAAAGATATTGTAAATAGTATACCATTTGATAAAAATTATGTCAATATGTAAGAAAAAATTAACTTTTGATACACTTTTCGGCATACTTGCGCAGGGATATAGAAAAAGGTGGACTTTTTTGTGCGATTTGGCGAAAAATTCCCTGATTACTGCTTGAAATCAAAGATGGTTTGTGATATAATTGTCCTGTTGCAAAGAAGATGTTCTTTGCTTAAATACAAAAACAGGAGGCTATTTAATTATGGCAACAAGCAGAAAAAATTCGGATAAAGGTTTTTATGTTATAATCGCCCTTATTATCCTTGTGGTCGCGGCAATCGCTTATGTTATCATCAGCGGAAGCTATATCCCGGGTGTAAACGACGATGCTGCAGGCGTTGAAAATGATGCGGCAGTTGAGGACAAGACAGAAGCCGAAGTTGAAACTGAAACAGATGCAGAGACCGAAACAGACGCAGTCGTTGAAACAGAAACTGATGCCGAGGCAGAAGCTGAAACAGAGGCAGAAGCTGAAACAGAGGCAGCTGCAGAATGATCTGCAAGGAATATCTGACTATGAAAAGAAATATGAAGCTTAGCATCCTGCTTCTTGTGATATGCGTGTCGGTGACTCTTTCGCTGACAGGCTGTCCGAGAGCGCTTGCTCCCTCTCTTCTTGACTTTGCCGATGACGATTTTGCACAGCTTTGCGGAGATATCTTTGACAAGGATTATAAGCGCGTCACGGCCAAAGACATGGCAAGCATCGAAACCTTCAGCATTCTTACCTACGGTGAGAACAACACTGTTTCGATAGGCTTTGAGGGCGCTTTCGAAAATCCCACCGAAAAGAACACAAAGGTCGTAGATATCACAGGTCTTGTGTTTGACAGCTTCGACGATTTTGTGTATCTTACAGGCTTGCGTGAGTTTTCTTCGACATATACGACAAACGCTGACTACAGCTTCCTTGCAAACTGCAAGGAGCTTGAGATCATCAATATCTCCGGCAACTCCGAGTGCCGCGGATTTGATTTTCTTGCACAGCTTCCCAAGCTTTACAGCTTCACTCTCGAATCGGGAGTGATCGAGGATCTTTCGGTGTTTGAGTCGATGACAGGTCTTCGCATGTTGAACTTCAGCTCGGTGACCACAAAGATCGACCCCGATTATCTTATGCGCGAGGAAGGACTTACTATCGAAGAGCTCGGTTATGATGAGACCTCGATCATGGAGCTTTCTTTTGTAAAGAATCTCACAAACCTTGAGTCGCTCACCATTACAAGCAGTCTTGTCAACGATCTTACCCCTCTTGAGGGGCTTGATAAGCTGACACACCTTGATCTTTCCTACAACGGCATTCACGATGTTACACCTCTTGCAAAGCTTAAGAATCTTGAATATCTTGACCTTACCCAAAGCATCATTTCGGACATTTCGCCTTTGGCTGAGCTTGACGAAAACAAGATAGTAAAGATTGTTCTTGACCTTTGTTACAGTATCGAGGACTGGTCGCCGCTTGACAAGTTTGACCCCTCTCAGATACAGGGAAGAAACGCAAAATACTGATAAAGAATATCACTATACTTTTTCCGATACGGCGCGGTTTTCCGCGCCGTATTTTTTTCTCATCTCACGGGGGGATATGCCAAATTCCCGTCGGAAAAGGCGGTTGAAATACGAAACATCCGAAAAGCCGGATTCAAAAGCAGCCTGAGTGATGCTCTTGTCGGTATTTTGTAAAAGATATACATCCGATGAAATACGCGTCTTGTTGATATAACGCGGAAGAGTCATTCCGAAATGTTTTTTGAAAAGACTTCTGAAGTGGGACACCGAAAGACCACAGCTTTCTGCAATATTTGCGGCATTCATCAACTCCTCGTCTGAATAGTTTTCTCTTATATATATGATCGCGGGCTCAAGCTTGCCAAAACGCAGACGGCTGGAATCGATCCTGTCGGCATCGCCGATGCGTGCCATTTCAAAAATAATTCCGCAGGCAAGGAGACTCTTCTCATAAAAGCCTTGCTTATCATCCTTTTTGTGTTGCATGAGATCATCAAGAAGCTTGTATAAGCGAGGATGCTCGCAAGGCTTTGAAACTCCGCAAAAACCGTTTTCTGTCGCCGTCATCAGCATATCCGCAAGCTTTGCGCTGTCGCATATCGGAAGATCAAACGGATTGATGAAGACCCATATCCATCTGCATTCAATTTCCCGGTCTGCTTTTGAAAGATGGGGAGTGTTTGCTCTCACACAGGAAATATCGCCTTTGCGGAAGCGGTAAATATGATCTTCGATGTGACTTTCTCCGCTTCCCTCACAGCAGATACCAAGCTCAATGCATTGATGATAATGCAAGGCTTTTATGGGAGAGTTGGAAAGGCGATCTTCCTTTCCGACAGAGATGCCGTGTTTTATTTCATGATAACCTGTTTGCTGAATTATAGGCAAAGCCTCTTTTCTGATAGTGTATTCCATGTCATCACCTTTACGCTGTTTTCTCTTTTTTCGATATTACACCTCTGCCTTGTTTTGAAAGTGATACAAAAGAAAAAACAAACGGTAAATACAAGTGTTTCTGAAAAAAATTACATTAATTTTGATATAATCAGCGAAAAATCCAAGTTTGCGCCGCGCTGTCATAGTATTTTCCTTGATTTTGGTGTTAATATTGACTTAAAGATGATATCTGTAAAGGAGATCGTTATGAAAAAATATGATATTGCGGCTATAATCTGGCCGGCATACACAGGTGACGAACGCAGAACACGCATTTTCTGGCCCGAGGGATATGGCGAATGGCAGACAGTCAAGGCGGCAAAACCGAGATACCCCGGTCATATGTGGCCAAGAAAGCCTCTTTGGGGTTATGTAAACGAGACAGACCCGTATGTTATGGAAATGGAGATCGAAGCTGCTGTCGACCATGGAGTAAATGTTTTCATTTATGACTGGTATTGGTTTGATAACAGTCCGTTTCTTGAGCAGTGCCTTGACAACGGATTTTTGAAGGCTCGCAACCGCGATAAAATGAAATTTTATCTCATGTGGGCAAACCACACTGCCGATTCGATGTCGGACATCCGCACATCCCATTACTGGGATCCCATCTGGGACGGTGCCGTGAACAGAGAAACCTTCGACACCATCGTAAACAGAACCATCGAAAAGTATTTTTCACAGCCCAACTATTATACGATCGACGGCAAGCCCGTATATATGATCTTTGACATTATGAATCTTGTCCGCGGTCTTGGCGGTGTTGAGGAAACATGGGATGCCCTCAGATACTTCCGCGAGCAGACAGTTAAAGCGGGGTTTCCGGGACTTGAACTCCATCTAACCATACGACGAGACAGCCACATGGAACAGATAATTGACGAAAAAATCGGCATGACCGTTCTTGAATTCATCAACAAGACCGGCTTTGACGGAGTTACCCATTATGGATTTTTTGATTTTGTAGATGTTAAGCAGTCATATCCCGTTATGCTTAACGATGTGGACAAAGGTTACAAAAAGGCAGCCGAAACAGTAAATTCGATCTATTATCCAAATGTTTCGATGGGTTGGGATGCGACACCGCGATATCCTCACCGAAACGACGATGGCATTTTTGAAATCTGCTATGACACCAGCCCCGAAAATATTAAAAAAGGCTTTGAGCTTGCAAAAAAATATGTTGATGAAACAAAGGGGCTCAAAGCGCCTCTCATCATCGTCAACAGCTGGAACGAATGGACCGAGGGCACATATCTGCAGCCTGATGACATCAACGGCTATGGCTATCTTGAAGCATTAAAGTCTGTGTTTGTCGATAACGAATAAGCAACAACCCCTTGAACTTTTGGGTTCAAGGGGTTGTTTTTCAGAATCTTGAAAGAATAAGAGCGGCAAGTACAAAAAAGGCGCCGATGATGCTGTCCTTTGACGGCTTTTCCGAGAAGAAGATCCATGCCATGATTCCCGATCCGAGAATTGAAAGGGCACTGTTGAGAGGATAGAGGATCACAGAATCCACATAATTTGTCGCCTCCGCCTGGAAAAATGTTGCTCCGTAAAGGGCAACTCCCATGAAAAGAATGAAGGGGAGAAGAGAGACGATCTTTTTTGCCTGCTTCTGCGCTGCCGAATCACCCTTGAAAAACGGGCGCATCACAAGGAGCACAAGACACGAAATTACAAAGGTGTAAAAGGTGAAAAGGGTGACCGAATAATCTTTTGCATATGTGGTGAAAAGCTTCTGACAGACCGAATTTGTGCCTGCCGTGACAAATACAAGACCTAAAAGAATAAAATCATGAAGCGACGGCTTTTTGTAAAGTGTTGTCTGATATCTTGTCATGAAAAACATTGCAACGGCGATGAGAAGAAAAGCAGAGATCTTTGTGACAGTCAGCGTTTCGCCAAATATCACAACTCCGCAGACGGCGGCAATGACAAAGCTTGCGTTGTTTGCTGTGTTTGCCAGCATATAAGCATCACCCTTGAGTGCCATAAGCCATACGATATAATTGACGGTCATGCTGAAACCTGACAGAATACAAATCAGTATACCGTTTGCCGAAAGAACAAGACTTGTTCCCGAAAAAGCAATAATTGCTCCGCCGAGTACCACGCACACAAGATTTCTCACAAAGCAAAGATTTATGTTGTCCGCCGTGCAGGATAGCTTTGTACTGATCTTCTTTGAACAGCCGCCCTTGGAAACATTCAGAAGAACGGTGATGAAAATGAATAAATAGCCGATCATTTTTCATTTCCTCCGGGCTTTTTTTCAACAAGATTTATGTTTTCCATGTAAAGGCTCGATGCATTTGCAATCTTTGCGGGAACTTCGGCGCATATGTTAATATTCGAAAGATAGATGTTTTCAAGGTCAAAGCCTCTCTCACCGCACAGGTTTATTCCGCAGTCGGCGTTTTCGCAGGAAAGACCTCTGACCGAGATGTTGCGCATCTTTGGCATATTCGCAATCGGTTTTGTCTGGTCGTCAAGCTTTTCGCCGGTGTAGCGCATGGTTATGATAAGTGCGGAATTTGTTGCGCTTTTTGCGGTGATGTTCTCGCAGTCGATATTTTCCACAACACCGCCTCTGCCCTTCATGGTCTTAAATCTGACGGCACTGTAAAGCTTGCCGTCGAAATGGCAGTCGTGGATATATGCGTTTCTGATGCAGGCGCTTGTTTCACTGCCGACGGTAAAGCCTCCGTGACCGCCTGAGGAGACACAATTGCGGATCTCGATGTCTTCGCAGGGGATTCCCACATCCCATGCATCCTCATCTCTGCCCGCCTTAAGACAGCATACATCGTCTCCCGTTTCAACATCTAAGCCTTCCACAAGACCTCGCTTGCATGATTCAAGATTGACTCCATCGGTGTTGGGAGAATCGATGGGATTTCTTATGATAAGATTTCTGACTGTAATATTTTTGCACCATGCGGGATGAACAGTCCAGGAGGGACTGTTTTTCATGGTAATGCCTTCGATCAGCACATTTTCACATTCAATAAACTGGAGCATTCTCGGTCTTACTCCATGCTCGGGACGGTCATAAACCCTTTCGGAAAGGGGGACAAGCGTTTTTCCCTTTTTCATAAGATCCTGCATACCGATGTTGTGATTTTTCATCGGCCACCAGGCTTGTCCGTGACCGTCAAGAACACCTTTTCCCGTGACAGCAATGTTTTTGCATCCGTATGCATAAAGGAAGTGGCTGGGAGAATAGCACCTGTTGCCGCCGAGAATTCCGAATACAACAGGGAGATAGTCATCAAAATCCTCGCTGAAATGAAGAATGCACCCTTCTTCAAAATGAAGATCGACATTGTCCATGAGGTGAATGGCACCCGAAAGCCAGCTTCCCTTTGGAATTATGACATGACCGCCGCCTTTTTCCGAGCAATCGGTAATGGCGGCGTTTATGGCATCGGTAGATTTGAAATTTACGCCTTCTTTTGCGCCGTAATCTCTGATGTCAAAGCTGCTATCGGGAAAGCTCGGCGGCACAGGAAGCTCAAAGGGCTTGAAGAATCTCATTATAAATACCTCTCAAAACAGTATTGATTATATTATACACTTTTTTGATGGGATTTCAATATTTTGCACCTTTTTTAATGGTGCGAAAAACGACAAATCACACCGAAGCAAAGAGTAAAAAAGCATCGATGGGAATTTGGACAAAATGCCCTGTTATTCTTGTGATTTTTTGGCATAATTCACAGTTGACTTATCTGCCGGTGTGTGGTAGTATAGCCTTGAAAGGCAAAGCCTTTCCCTACAAAGTAAGCACCGAAATCGAGGTGAGCGATATGAGCAGGCATCATATCAATTACAAGAAGTTTGACACGGGAAGACTTTCGGTCACCATGACCATCTTCCTGCCGGTTCTTATTGAAACGGCTCTTTCGTCATTCTATGGAGTCATAGACATGATGATGGTCGGAAAATATGACGCCGACGGCCTTGCCGCCATCGGCCTTACATCAAATCCTCTTTCGATCTTTCTTGCCATCTTTCAGGCGATAAATGTCGGAACCACCACTCTTGTGGCGTGGAATGTGGGTGCAAAGAAGATGAAAGAGGCGCAGGATGTCATGAAGATATCGCTTATCATGAATCTTGTTTCGGGACTGTTTATGACAGTTTTGGGAATGCTTCTTTCGCGTCCAATCGTCGATTTCATGGGTGGAAAGGGTAACGTGGCGGTGCTCGCCATCGAATATTATGACATTCTCGTTTTGGGCACCACCTTTCAGGCGCTGACTTACAGTGTCACCGCCGCCATGCGCGGTGCGGGATTTTCAAAAGTTCCGATGATGTATAACACCTTCTCGAATCTTCTGAATGTGGTCGGAAACTGGTTGCTCATCGACGGAAAATTCGGAATTGAGCCTCTCGGTGTCATCGGCGCGGGATATTCAACCCTTTTCAGCCGCATAATCTGCTGTATTTGGGCGTTGTGGTATGCTTTTCGTTCAAAGGGCAACAGTGTCTCCTTCCGAAACAAATACGGCAAATTTGTTTTCCAATGGAAAAAGGTCGTTCAGATGCTTCGCATCGGAGTCCCGAGCGCTGTTGAAAACCTCATCATGAATTGCGGTGCGATGTTTTATGTCAAAATTGTCAATATGCTTGGCAATTCCGCTTTTTCGGCGCATCAGATCTGCAACAATGTCAACAGTCTGACATCTGCTCCCGGAACTGCGCTGGGGGTTACTGCAAATACTGTCATCGGTCAGTATCTTGGCGCAAACGAATTTGATAACGCGAAAAAATACAAATCCTATCTATGCAAGATATCCCTGTGTATTTCTGCGATAATGGGTGTGGTCGAATTGCTTTTTGCACGGCAGATCGCGGGCTTCTATGTGAAGCCGGGTGAGACCGAAATCCTTGCACTTGCCATGCCGCTTTTCTATATCGTCGCGGCGCAGTACATCACTGGTCATCTCAACGGCGTTGTCATGGGTTCCCTGCGTGCCGCGGGAGATACAAAATTTGCGCTGTATCTCAACAGCCTCAGCTTCTTCCTTTTCCGCATCCCTTTGGCATACCTTTTCGGAATCACATTGGGGTGGGGGCTTACAGGCGTGTGGCTGTCTCTTCTTGCACACAGCTGGCTTAATTTCATTGTTATAACTATCAGATATCGGTCGGGAAAATGGCTTGGTATATATCAGAAATCAAATTACTGACAAAAATGATCGCCGCTGAGTTTCAGCGGCGATATCTTTTTATTATTTTACCGTGATAATGAGTGCATGACCCTTGTCATACATATTTCCGGTCAGAACATACTGGGGGATGACGGTGTCGATCTTTTTGCCGTCAGCATCCTTGTAGGAGGCGATGATCTCTGTGTAATAGTCGGAGTGCCAGTGACCTCAGAAAACACCCTTGACAATGTCGGCGTTTTCTGTGATGAGCTTGTAAAGGCGCATGGTCTGCTCGTCAGATTTTTCGCTTCCGATGAAGTAGTCACAGAAATTGCGGTTGCCCGAGCCGTCGTTGATGCGGATAGGGTTAACATTCTTTTCCGCTTTGTTGTGAGTACAGATCTGCTCATGCTGGAAGATAAGGATTATGTGTCCGTCGCGGCGCGCATCGGCAATCTCCTTTTCAAACTTGTCTGCCTGATGATCGAAATATCTTGACTGACCGTTGTTGAGAACAACAACGCGGACCTTGTCGCCGAGAATCTTTGAAACATAATGAACATCATGTCTCCAGTGCTCCTTGACAAGATCATATCTTGATTCAAGGGTGGTGTCGTCTGCAACCTTTCCCTGCATTACTCGGGTGATGTCGTGTCCGCCAAGAGATACAAGAGTTTCGGGATAAGGCTTCCAGATAAGCTCGTCCATCAGATCGAAGGTTCCCCAGGTGATGTAATCAATGGTGTCGCCGGTGATGATCGTCTGATCGAAGAATTTTGAAATACCCATGGTGGCAATTGTGTTGGGAACTGTGCGTCCGTCGCGGAAAGCCATGCGGTAATCGCGGGTGGAAAGGATGCAGGGACGCATTTCAAGACAGTCACGGGCGTTAAGACAGTTGAGATGGAAGTCTGTAGAATGTAAGATCTCGACAGGATCTCCTCCGCGTCCCGAATCGATTTCGGCATGACGGAACATGATTCCGTCCTCGCCGAGCTGATAAATGTATGTATTCATATCATCGGGGGACCGATGATATCTTTTCTTTCTTTTGCAAAATATTCCTGTTTTTCCTTTGAGTTTATCATGCTAAAAACCTCCGAAAAATATATTCTTAAATGAGTTTATAGCAAAAAATGTCAAAAGTCAAGGAAAATAAAGCAAATTGTCGCGAAAGTTTTGCAAGTTTTGAAAAACACCTTGAAAAAGCGATGTGTTTTTGGTACAATATAGAAAAATCAAGTTTAGGAGATTATTATTTATGGATCAGTTACAGGTACTTGCAAGAGTAAACGGTCAGCCTATCACTTCAGCCGAAGTTGAAGCCGCTCTCATTCAGATGGGCGCCAAGGGCGAACGCTACAACACCCCCGAGGGAAGACGCATGGTGCTCGAACAGCTTATCAACAAGAAGCTTTTCCTTGCCGATGCCGCAAAGAATCTTTATGAATACGACCCCAAGTTCAAGGCGGAATTTCAGAAGCTCAAGGAAGAAATGCTTGCAAATTTTGCCATTGCAAAGGCCGTCGAGGGCGTGAAGGTCACAGATGAGGAGGCAAAGGCTTTCTTTGAGCAAAACAAGGAAGGACTTGTATCGGGTGAGTCTGTCAATGCCAGCCATATTCTTGTGGATTCGGAGGAAAAGGCAAACGAACTTCTTGAAAAAATAAACGCAGGTGAGATATCCTTTGAGGATGCCGCAAGACAGAACAGCTCCTGCCCTTCAAGCGAACAGGGCGGAAATCTCGGAGAATTCACACGCGGTCAGATGGTTCCCGAATTTGATGAAGCGTGCTTCTCAATGGCGGTGGGAGAGATCGCAGGCCCCGTCAAGACCCAGTTCGGTTTCCACCTCATCAAGCTCAACGATAAAAAAGAAGCGACTCCCATCGCTTTTGAGGACATTGCAGGACAGATCAAGGAAAAGCTTGTGTCCGACAAACAGCAGGCGGCTTATCAGTCGAAGATCAACCAGCTTAAGATTCTTTATCCTGTCGATATTCTTTGAGTCCTTTCCTTTTTTCAAGCATCTCAGAATCACGCAAAAAACCATGCCCTTTCGAAAAGAACTTCGAAAGGGCATTTTTTAGAATCTGAAATAAATGAAAGGGTTATAGCTTGAGCTGATGCTGAAGATTATGCATACCGCAAAGAGAAGTATGTGAAGAATATTTGCCGTAAGTGTCGCTCCGGTTCCCGAGAATCTGTCAAACCGTTTTCTTATGGGGAACATGAAAAGGATGGCGACGGGGATAAAGCAAAGCTCGAAAAGCTTGTCTCCGCAGGAGGCAAGAACGGCAGTAAAATCGGTCGGAACCGCCGAAAACATCGTTTGGATTGCGCCCCAAAGCTTTGAAAAATCCGTCAGGTTGAAAAGCACCCAGCCGATGATGACAAAAAACATCGTGTATATCCAGCCGAAAAGCTTCGGGAGCTTTTTGAGTACCTTTGACAGAAGATATTTTTCAAGCAGCAAAAGCAGACCGTAATAAACTCCCCAAATTATGAAATTCCATTGAGCTCCGTGCCAAAAGCCTGTCAATGCCCAGACTGTCATTATGTTGATGATGTGTCTGAAAGGAGAAACACGATTTCCGCCAAGGGGAATGTAGATATAGTCTCTGAACCAGGTGGAAAGAGAAATGTGCCATCTACGCCAGAAATCAGTGACAGAGCAGGCGATATACGGATGGTCGAAGTTTTCAAGGAAATGGAAACCGAAGATCTCGCCCAATCCTATCGCCATGTCGCTGTAACCCGAAAAGTCAAAGTAAAGCTGGAGAGAATAGGCGATTGCCGCAAGCCAATAAAATGCCGTGCCAAAGACAAGCGGATCGCCTGCATAGACCGTTTCGCAGATAACAGCCACATTGTTTGCAAGAAGTATCTTCTTGGCAAGACCGCGGATGAAGCGGCGAAGTCCGTGGGCAAAACTGTCAAGGCTTGTTGATCTTTCGTGGATTTCCTCCTCGACTGTCTGATATCGCACGATGGGACCTGCAATAAGCTGTGGGAAAAAGGTCACATAAAGGGTCAGGTAGAAATAATTTTTCTGAACCCTGACATTTCCGAGATAAAGGTCAAAAACATATGAAAGTATCTGGAAGGTGTAAAAGCTTATGCCGATGGGCAGCACTATCTGCGGTATCGTGATATTGCGTGTCAGAAGAAGGTTGATGTTGTCAACGGCAAAATTCAGATATTTGAAGATGAAAAGATTTAGGACAATAATGACGGTGGTGATGGCGAACACCATGCGGCACAGCCCGCTTTTTTTGTCGTTTTTGAACTTTTCGATCAGAAGACCGCCGACATATGCCACAAAGGACGCCGCAAGCATAAGGAATATTCTTTTTGGCTCACCCCAGGCATAAAAAATAAGCGAAAAAACAAGCAGCACACTGTTGCGCCAGACAAGATTTTTGCAGATAAAATACAGTATCACCGCAAGGGGCAGAAAAAGATACAGAAAATCAAGATCGCTGAAAACCATATATCAATACTCCGGAACAAATTCTTCGTTGATGAAAAAGTCGATGTTGCCGATAAGGAGAAGCTTGTCGATATCGTGCTTTTTCATATATTCCGTGATGTTGAAGTTCTCTCCCATGTAGGCGCTGTAATAGCGCATATCGACGGAATATGTTTTGTAAAAATGGGACGCCAGAAGTTTAAGAATGGCGTTGTCATAAGATTCGCCAAGGATAAGTATGCTGTCCTTTGTGATATCTCCGGTGTCAAAGATGACCTCGCCCATATCACCGCCGTAAAAATTACCGTAGGTTATGGGTGGAAGATCTTCTTTCCCTGAAAAATATTCGTTTTGCTTTCCGTAATCCTCAACAGCCACACCGTTTTCGACAGTCAGGATGACAGGGCAGTCGTATTTGTAAGCAAAAAAACTTTCTCTGAAAGAGGAGGTCCCGGGAGACTGGGTTTTGGAACCTGCAAAAGTTTCACTGAGAAGAAGCTTTTCACCCTGCGCAACGGGTTTTTCTTCAATGCCCAGGAAATCGAGCAGCTCAAGGTATCCGCGGTACGAGCCCTCTTCGTTCCAATGATGGTCAGTTTGGTAGAAGCAACGCGAAAATTCTTTAAAATCGGCCACTTCAAAACGGGATATGTGTGATGACGGAAGACGGATGTTGTCGCATAGATACTCGAAAATTTGCGATTTTTCGCCTGTAACAAAGTTTATGTCTGTTTCCTTTTCCACATAGTAAAGATAGATATCGGTTTCATCAAGCTCTGATATCATACCATTGAAGCCGGAAATGTTTGTGTCAAGCGATTCTTTGACCCATTTGAAAACTGTCGGGTTGTAGAGGATGTGATCGTAGTTTTCGCCATACAGATTCATATTGTCAACCGTGATATATTGCGCCACTTCCTTGAAAACCTCGGTTGAGGTCACTGTGGATACCGAAAGCTTTACAAAAAGGGAATCCACGGTGTTGTAAAGGCTTTTCATGCTCTCAGCCATAAAAACCTGGTCGGAGATTGCGTCTCTGACATCGGTCTGATATTCGCCGTCAAGAAAACTTGCGAGCGAAAAGGCAGGCATTTTGTTTGCCTTGCGGTTTTCAAGCTTGTTCACATCGTTTGGGAAGAAGACCGTTTTTACAAGCCCGGCGGAAAGAAATACCAGCACCAGCGCAACGAAAACGGCATTTATGATTCTTTTTGCCATGACTTGCTCCTTTTATCAAAATCACAAAAAAACACCATTATATATTATTCTTCTACATTATACTACAAAACGGGATAAAATGCAACAAGAAAAACAAGGGCATTTCTGCCCTTCAGACCACTGACAAACCCTATTTCAGAAGTGCGCATTGACATATTGCCCAAAAAGCCTCCCTCGCAAGTGTGGTGGCACAACCGCAGGTTTTGACGGAGAGAGACGGGAATA
>JAZSFD010000019.1:0-5295 GCA_045532035.1 Eubacteriales bacterium
GCGAATCCACCACACTTGCGAGGGAGGCTGAAAAAAGGCTCCTCCTTCAGGGGAGCTGGCGCGAAGCGACTGAGGGAGTTGGAGTTTTGGCCATAGGCTTGATTCCGACACCTCATCCACCGCTGACAGATGAGCGTTTGCGATAATTGTAGGGGACGATGCCCACATCGTCCCGCAAAACAAGTTATAAATGTATTTCTGAACGGGACGATGTGGGAATCGTCCCCTACAGGGAGAGATTCGCCCCCTGCGTTCTCATATGTGATTTGTCTCTCCCTCCGACAAACCGCTTTTTGGTTGCACATATTCAATCTGTTATTGTTTTTTCCGCATCGGTAAAGACATATCGTTTTTCGTTCGGAAGAAGCAAGTTTTTTTCCACATTTTCGGGGGAGATGATTTTGATATTGAATCTGCCGTCGTGATTTGCCCATTCAACGCTGACTGCTCCGAAGCGTGTCAGCACAACGCCTGCGGCAGATGCAAGTCCCATGGTCTGCGGAGCGATCGTGATCTCATCGCCGAGACTGTATTTTACACCGAGAACATTTGCCGAAAATTCATACAACGGAGCACAGCTCCAGGCGTGACATTCGCTTCTCGGATCATCGGGATTCTCACACCAGGTGGTACAACCGAGATCGATCATCTTCTGTCAGCCGCCAAAATAATTGCGAGCTTTTTCATAGCATCCTGCCTTTTCAAGAGCGCGGAACAAGAAGAAATTCATTGAATAAGAGCTTTTGTAAATATCAGAAAGCTCAAGCTTTTGTGCCATTTTCTTTGCTTTTTCGCCCGTGACGATCTTGAAAGAATTGCCCAGATGACAGTGTGCATACTGAAGGTGCCCTCACCATCGTGGTACATCCCTTTTTCTTTGTCATAAAGCCGGGTGTTAATGGCATCGCACAGCTTGCTGTATCTTTCAGCATAATCGTCCGACAGATGATATCGTCCGCAAGCCTTTGCTATATAGGCAGCATTTTTCAGCGCGCAGGCAAGATAAAGGCTGTAAATCGTGTGAGGCTTGCCGTCTGAAACAGGCGCGTTTCCGCGCTCCCAACCCGGCACCCAATCGACAAAATCCCATTCCTTTGAATTTGTGACAAGGCCGTCGGATGTAAGTGAATTGTCAAAATAATTGAGTATCTTGTCAAGCGTTCCAAGATGGGTTTTTACATATCCGATATTGGCGGTGGCATCAAGATAATCCCGCAGCAGCCATACCCAGAAGAGCGAAAAGCCGGGAATGATCTGTGTCATGGTACAGGGATAGTTTGCACACAAAAGCCCACAGGGCTGCTGGGATGCCGCAAAATCATAAATGCACTTTCTGACAAGCTTTCTGTCGGAGGTCAGTCTCATATACACTGCCGCTTCAATGGCGCTGTCCATGACATATTGCTGCTGTTCATAATAAGGACAATCGACAAAAAGCTCTGTGGTACAGCATAAAAGGGTGTTGATGCTGATTTTCTGCATCCTGTTGAATTGTTCATCCGAACATTCAAAACTGCCGTCAAAGGTTATCGGATAATTGTATCGGAAGGCCTTTGCAGATATGACCTTTTCGGGGGTTTCGGTTTCGATCCTTATATATCTGAAAGCACGGTACCAGAAGCTGTCAAAGGTGAAATTATATTTGCCTGACGAAACCTTATCGAAAACTCCGGTGATAAATCCGCTTGTGTCGCCTCGGTTGCGTTTCCCGTCGGGGAAAGTGTAGCATTCGGCGTAGATGATCTTCGCCTCGCATCCGGCAAGAAAGGAGAACGAAGTATTTGCCGTAACATATTCTCGAGCATCATATTCGATGAAGTTTTCTCCGCGCCTGATCTCGCATAGTTTTACTTCTTTTCCGGGAGCGATCATGGCGATCTCGCGTTCTTTCAATCTGAAAGGAGCGTATCCGTAGGGGAGGGTACGGGGAGTTTCAAAATCAAACGATGCTCCCTGTTCGATCGGCATTTCGAGGCATTCTCTGTCTCCCGAAATATCTTCGCAAGGGAAAACAAAGGTGTCCTTGTCAAGAAGCTTGTGGCTTTTGACAAATTCACATTTCCAGCTGTCATCTGTCCCAAAAACTGTGCTTTCCGAGCGTGCCTCAAGAATGAATTCAGGCTTTGCAAATATAAAACCCGTCGTGAAATTTGTGGTTTCAACAATATGAAAGACCACGGCGCGCAGCTCGTTTTCACCTTTTTTCAAAAGCTTTGTTGTCACCTTATCGAAAAATCTCACATCTTGCGATGAACGGCAGGGACCGTTGCAGACATATTGACCGTTTATAAAAAGCTTATATTGTCCTGCGGCAAAAATGCTAAGCGAAAACTCCTCGCTTTTTTCAAGCTCTATTGTTTTTGTGAACTCGTATACTCCTGCGTCGCATCTGCCTCTTTCATAGGATTTGCCCGCAGGTCTTATATAAAAAGCCATGCTTATCACCTCTTTACTTGATTCTACCAAAAAAAGCAATAATAATCAAGAGGCTTTTGATATTTATAAAGAAACGGCTGTTATCGGCAGTCCTCGAAAAAATTGTCAAAAAAATCACATTATTCTTGACAAAAGCTTTCGGCGGTAATATACTTATAATGAGTTTTTTTGCGGATGTTTCGCACAAGAAAAAGCTCTTGAAAATGTGAACAGTTTTGATCTTGCTCCCACCGTTGCCGATATTCTCGGTGCCGAAAAGTGCCGCGAATGGGAAGGCAGAACTCTTATAGGTTAACGAAAGGCGTACAAATGGAAATATTCTACACAACTCTTTCCCAGATGGGTTATCTTTTTCTGCTCATCCTGCTCGGTTTTATTCTCGCAAAATTAAAGGCTATCCCCGACAACACTGCGACGGTGCTGGCAAAGCTTGAAAACAATCTCTTTATACCTGCTCTTGTTCTGGGTACTTTCATCAACAACTTTACGATGGACAAGATTGCAAGCTATCTTCCGTCGCTTGCGGTTTGTCTTGTTATCACTCTTGTGATGATTCCCGTGGCGTTTGTTCAGTCAAAGCTTTGCTCGAAGGATTCCTATATCAGAAACTTTTATGTCTACGGTTTCACTTTTCCGAACTTCGGTTTCATGGGAAATGCTGTGGTCATGGCGGTTTTTCCCGAGATATTTCCTGAATACATAGTATACTGTCTTCCCATGTGGGTGTTTATCTATATGTGGGGCGTGCCGACGCTTCTTATTCCGTCGGAAGGAGAGAAAAAAGGTATCGGCGAAAGGCTGAAAGCTTTTGTCAATCCCATGTTTGTATCGATATTTGTCGGAATGATTTTGGGTATCCTTTTCGGAAAATTTGAAATTGTGCTTCCTGCCTTTGCCGGAAGTGCGATTGATGTGTGCGGAGATTGTATGTCGCCTGTGGCGATGCTGCTTACCGGAATCACGGTGGCAAAAATGGATTTCAGAAAGACCTTTGCCGATGTCGGAATTTATCTTTCGTCGTTTTTGAGACTGATCGTTTTGCCGGTCGTGACGATTTTTGCCTTTTCGCTTCTTGATTTTGTGCCCGGAACGGCAGTCACCTGCGCTGTCTGCGCCATGAGTATGCCGTTGGGTCTCAATACCATCGTTGTTTCATCTGCTTACGGCAAAGATACTTCGGTTTCTACAGGAATGGCGCTTGTGTCGCACATCCTTTCGTGCATAACAATTCCGCTGATGTTTCTGCTTATGGAAACGGTGCTTTGAAAAAGGAATATTTTTCGGCAAATTGAACAAAATACCGATGACACTTTTGTTATTTCGGTATATCGCGACGATTTTTCAAAAAGTCAAAAAAAGTGTTGACATTTGGAAAAGTTTGCGGTATAATGTATTAGTTGATTAGTGTGAATATAATGCCTTTTTGTGTGTGAGTGTAACACTCTGAGGCGAAAATTTCACTTTTCATACAATTTTTTTATATTAAAAAGAGGAGGTGCGGTATGCCAACATTTAACCAGTTAGTCAGAAAAGGACGTGAACAGTCTACTTACAAGTCCAAGTCCCCTGCGCTTCAGAAGGGTATCAACACCCTTAAGAAGGTTGCAACAGATGCAAGCTCTCCCCAAAAGAGAGGCGTTTGCACAAAGGTTTCGACAAAGACTCCTAAGAAGCCTAACTCTGCTCTTCGTAAAATCGCGAGAGTTCGTCTTACCAACGGAATCGAAGTAACATCCTACATTCCCGGTATCGGACACAATCTCCAGGAACACTCTGTTGTTCTTATCCGCGGCGGAAGAGTTAAGGACCTGCCTGGTGTACGTTATCACATTATCCGTGGTACACTCGATACACAGGGCGTTGCAAAGAGAAATCAGTCGCGTTCGAAGTACGGTGCTAAGAAGGAAAAGGCTGCTTCCAAGTAATTCGCTTGAAAGTCACCCCTGAATAGCCTGTTGGCTGATTCGCTCCGCATTTTTGCGGACAAGGTTTGTATTTTGGATAAGACCGCACATTGTTTATATAAACTCGCGGAACTTCCAAAGTGCTGACGGAAGGTATTCATTCAGTAATGAAAAATTTCGAGTACCTATGAATTCATCTATTATATGAAGGAGGGAAGTATAGTGCCAAGAAGAGGTTCTGTACCAAAGAGAGACGTACTCCCGGATCCGCTCTACAATTCCAAGCTTGTAACAAAGCTTATCAACAACATCATGTACGACGGAAAAAAGGGCGTAGCTCAGAAAATTGTTTACGACGCTTTTGATATCATCAAGGAAAAGGGTAATGATCCCCTTGAAGCTTTCCAGAAGGCTATGGAAAACATCATGTCCGTACTTGAAGTTAAGGCTCGCCGTGTAGGCGGTTCGACATATCAGGTGCCGATCGAAGTAAGACCTGAAAGAAGACAGACACTCGGTCTCAGATGGCTTACAACCTATTCTCGCGCAAGAGGCGAAAGAAAGATGTCCGAAAAGCTTGCCAACGAAATCATGGACGCAGTTAACGGACTCGGTTCTTCCGTAAAGAAGCGTGAAGATACACACAAGATGGCTGAAGCAAACAAGGCTTTCGCACATTACAGATATTGATTCCGGCAAAAAGGTTGCCGAAACTGAAAATTCGCATTTCGCCGCTTTTTTTGCGGCGGAGTGCCGTCTTATAAATTGTATAAGGAGTAAAAGTTCCAAATGGGAAGAGAATATCCGCTTGAAAGAACCCGAAATATCGGTATCATGGCGCATATCGATGCGGGTAAGACAACAACAACCGAGCGAATTCTGTACTACACCGGTAAGACTCACAAAATGGGTGAGACTCACGACGGCGGCGCAACCATGGACTGGATGGAACAGG
>JAZSFD010000083.1:0-4694 GCA_045532035.1 Eubacteriales bacterium
AATGACACCCTTGCCGAGGGCAAGACCGTCAGCCTTGATGACTGTGGGGATGGGAGCTGTTTCAAGATAGGCAAGAGCGTCCTTTGCATTGTCAAAAACTTCATACTGTGCTGTGGGGATGCCATACTTCTTCATGAGGTTTTTGGAGAAAACCTTGCTTCCCTCAATTATCGCAGCTTTCTTTTCGGGTCCAAAGCAGGGAATGCCGAGCTCTTTAAGGCGGTCAACGCATCCGAGCACCAACGGGTCGTCGGGTGCTACAACTGCAAAATCGATTCTGTTTTCCTTTGCAAATTTTACGATGCCGTCGATGTCCTTTGCGCCGATTGCAACACATTCGCAATCGTCCTTCATGCCACCATTGCCGGGGAGAGCATAGATCTTTGTGATGTCTCTGTTCTTTTTGAGTGATTTGATTATGGCGTGTTCTCGGCCGCCACCGCCGACTACCATTATATTCATTATATCTTCCTTGAAATGTTATTTTTAAGAAAAACTACTGCTATTAATGATGGAAAAGGCGCATTCCGGTGAATGCCATTGCGATTCCGTATTTGTTGCAGGCTTCGATCACAAGATCGTCTCTTATTGATCCTCCGGGCTCGGCAATATACGAAACACCGCTCTTTCTTGCGCGCTCAATATTGTCATCGAAGGGGAAGAAAGCATCCGAACCGACCGAAACACCTGTGATGGTTGCAAGATATGCCTTTGCTTCCTCATCTGTGAGTCTTTCGGGCTGATGGGTGAAATACTTCTGCCAGATTCCGTCTGCGCAAACATCCTCTTCGTTCTTGTTGATATAGCCGTCAACCACATTGTCGCGATCTGCTCTGCCAAGGGTGGGCAGGAAGGGGAGTGCCAGCACCTTTTCGTGCTGACGGAGCTGCCATGTATCTGCCTTTGTACCTGCGAGGCGTGTGCAGTGGATTCTCGACTGCTGACCTGCGCCAACGCCGATTGCCTGTCCGTCGTATGCATAGCATACCGAGTTTGACTGGGTATATTTGAGAGTGATAAGCGCAATTATGAGATCACGAATAGCGTTTTCGGGAAGATTTTTGTTTTCTGTTACAACATTGGCGAGAAGTTCTCTGTCGATTCTGAAAGCATTTCTGCCCTGTTCAAAGGTGATGCCGAATACCTGCTTGCGTTCGATCTTGTCGGGAATAAAATCGGGATCTATCTTTACGATGTTGTAAGCGCCCTTTTTCTTTGTCTTAAGGATTTCAAGTGCCTCGGGAGTGTAGGAGGGAGCGATAACGCCGTCGGAAACTTCTCTTTTGAGAAGGGTTGCGGTAATCGCATCGCATTCATCCGAAAGTGCCACCCAGTCACCGAACGAGCACATTCTGTCGGTGCCGCGGGCTCTTGCATATGCGCAAGCAAGAGGTGAGGAGTCAAGATCTTCGATGTCGTCAACAAAGCAAGCCTTCTTGAGCTTTTCGGGAAGAATGGTTCCGATGGCGGCGGAGGTGGGGCTTACATGTTTGAAGGAAGCAGCGGCAGGCATACCAAGGATGTCCTTGAGCTCCTTTACCAGCTGCCACGAGTTGAAGGCGTCGAGAAAGTTGATATATCCGGGTCTCCCGTTGAGAATTTCAATGGGAAGCTCACTTCCGTCATGCATATATATTTTTGAGGGTTTCTGGTTGGGGTTGCAACCGTATTTAAGTTCAAATTCTTTCATTTGTGATTATCCCTTTCAAAAATTCGGTGTTTATACGTTTTTGTTGATGATGATCTCTTCGGGTTCTGTTCCGTCAAGGGGAACAGCTCTTACAAAGAGAGATACCTTGTTGTCATCGTTAAGATTATTCCATACAAGATCCGCAAGCTCGCGCGCCGTGTTGGGAAGAGAAACCTCTTCGGGCTCACCATAGAAAGAAGGAATCGGGTTGCCGTCGCACTTGTATGTGTGTATAAAATGACCGATACCTGCAAGAGGACTGTAACTGTAAAAATATCTGTTGCAAACATCGGGATTTCCGTTGCTGCCTTTCAGAATCGAAAGCTTGTATTGGAAAGTTTTCTCGGGAGCGTAATACAGAATACCTGAAATTCTGGGGGTGAAATTTGGAGCATCAGGCTCAAACTCGCGGGTGTGAAGCGATTTTTCGAAAGAAAAGCCGTCTTCTCCATGTTCTTTTATGTAATTGAAAATTGTGTCGGTCTGATCGCCGTTGGTGATGATATCACCGCAGGGAAGAGCGAGATACGGATTGTATATGATAAGGCTGGGATCAGAAAGCTTTGATTCGTCAAAGGCTTTTGTTCTCATGCCGCCGTCGAATCTTTCAAAAATTCTGTTGCGGCTGTTTTCGCTGCGTCCCATGATAAAATATGCTATCATAGCTTTCTTTCCGTCTGCCGACATACCGATGACGATGCCTCTGCCGGGGTATGTATTTTCAGAAAGAAGCTTTGCAAGATCAAATAAAGCCATTTTTTATTCCTCCGATTTGTTTTTGATGATGTCGGCGCAAACAAGCTCACAAGCTTTGGGAAGAATTATCCATTCCGCTTGCTCCATAACACGTTTCTGAAGTACTTCTGGAGTGTCTCCATCAAGGATGTCGACGGCTTTCTGGAGAATGATCTTTCCGCCATCGGGAATCTCGTTGACAAAATGAACCGTTGCTCCTGTCACCTTCACTCCGTAGCCGAGGGCTGCTTCATGGACATGAAGTCCGTAGAAACCTTCTCCGCAGAAGGATGGAATGAGGGACGGATGAACATTTATGATGCGGTCAGCGTATTTCTTTGTGAAATTCTCGCTCAGAATACACATGAATCCCGCAAGAACGATGATGTTGGTTTTTGCGTCTTCGAGAGCTTTGATTATTTTTTCCTCGAATTCTTCTTTTGAAGCACAGGCTTTTTTTGAGACAACAGCCGTTGGGATGTTTGCGTTTTGTGCTCTTGTCAGCGCATAAGCGTCCGGATTTGAGGAAAGCACAAGGGATATTTTACCGCTTTTGATAATTCCGCTTTTCTGTGCATCAATGAGCGCCTGAAGATTTGTTCCGCCGCCCGATACGAGAACGGCAATGTTTGCTGTTTTCACTTCTGTACCGATCCTTTTATTATTTAATGATGCAAGCTTCGTCGGATTTGACAACTTCGCCGACGATGTATGCATCCTCGCCGTTTGCGCGGAGAATTTCGATAGCTTTGTCTGCATCGTTTTTGTCAACGGTGATGCTCATTCCGACACCCATATTATAGGTGTTGAACATATCGCGTTCGGGAACGTTTCCTGCCTTGGCAATGAGATCGAAGATGGGAAGAACACGGATGTCCTTCTTGCAGATGGACGCGCCAAAGCCTGCGGGAAGACTTCTGGGAATGTTTTCGAAGAAACCTCCGCCTGTGATATGGGAAACACCCTTTACTGTGATCTCATCAAAGAGAGCGAGCATGGGCTTTACATAGATCTTCGTGGGGGTGAGAAGTGTTTCACCGACCGACTTGCCCGAAAGTTCAGCAACAGGACACTTGATGTCAGCCTTTTCTACATCAAAAACCTTTCTTACAAGAGAGAAACCGTTGGAGTGAACACCGCTTGAGGGAAGAGCGATGATGACATCACCTGCGGTTATCTTGGAATTGTCAAGGATCTTGTCCTTGTCGACAACACCCACCGAGAATCCTGCGAGGTCATATTCATCTTCGGGATAGAAGCCGGGCATTTCTGCGGTTTCTCCGCCGATAAGCGCGGCACCCGACATAACGCAGCCTTCAGCAACGCCCGAAACGATGCTTGCAATACGCTCAGGGAAATTTTTTCCGCAGGCGATATAGTCAAGGAAGAAGAGGGGGCGAGCACCCGAGCAGATAATGTCGTTTACGCACATGGCAACACAGTCGATACCGACAGTGTCGTGCTTATCCATGAGGAAAGCAAGCTTGAGTTTTGTTCCGACTCCGTCTGTTCCGCTGACAAGTACGGGTTTTGAGATGCCTTTGAGATCAAGCTCAAAAAGGCCACCAAAACCGCCGATGCCCGAGATGCAGCCTTCTGTAACGGTTTTTGCGATGTGCTTTTTCATGAGTTCAACGGCTTTGTAGCCCGCGGTAATATCTACACCTGCAGCAGCATAGCTGTCTGATTTGGAGATTGTATTCATAATTTCATTTTCCTTTCAATTTTGTTGGGATAGGCAATTATTCGCCTTTTCCGTTCCAGCAATAGGTGCAAAGCTGATCTTCCGGAAGACCGATGGCTTCGATGATGCCCTCAAGGGATTGAAATTCAAGAGAAGCAAAGTTGAGCTTTTCGCAAATGGCAGCCCTCAGATTCTTTCCGCGCTCTGTTGTGGCATCGCAGTATTCTTCTATATGCTTGAAGCCTTCCTCACCCTCAAGCTCCATTATCACCTTGCGGGCGATGAGATCCATGTCGTTTGTCCTTCTGGTGAAGTTGAGGTATTTGCAACCGTACATGATCGGTGGGCAGGCGGAGCGCATATGAACTTCCTTCGCGCCGTTTTCATAAAGAAAATCGACTGTTTCTTTAAGCTGTGTTCCTCTGACGATCGAGTCATCGACAAAAAGAAGTTTTTTGTCTTTGATGAGATCGTGTACGGGAATCATCTTCATTTTTGCAATGGTTTTGCTGTCGAATTTGTTTGACGGCATGAAGCTTCTTGTCCAGGTAGGAGTGTATTTAATGAACGGGCGGGCAAAGGGAA